>JAKPAQ010000503.1 GCA_029779385.1 Actinomycetes bacterium
GGTCGCGTCCAACGACTCGCTGCCTTCAGCCGGAAGGTCCCCTGCGCCAAACGCCGCCAGCACGGCAACCAGATCGGCCTCAGTGGTGGGTTCGGAGACGGCGACACTGACGCGATCTGCGTCTGCGCGCCAAAGGTGGATGCCGGCTTTACGCGCGGCCGCGACGATTTCGTCGGCGCGACCGGGCACAACCGCGGTGACTGTGTCGAAGAACTTGTCCGAAACCAGTTCGATCCCGCTTGCCTTTAGACCAGCGGCCAAGCGGGTGGCCTTGGTGTTGATCTCGGTCGCGATCTGCCGCAGGCCCTCGGCACCGTGGTAGACCGCGTACATCGCGGCCACGACCGCTAGGAGCACTTGGGCGGTGCAAATGTTTGAGGTCGCCTTCTCGCGGCGGATGTGCTGCTCGCGAGTCTGCAGCGCCAACCGGTAGGCGGGCCGGCCAGCCGAGTCGACGGACACGCCCACCAGTCGCCCGGGCAGGTGGCGTTCGAGGCCGGAGCGCACCGACATGAAGCCGGCGTGCGGTCCGCCGTAGAACATCGGCACACCAAAGCGTTGGGCCGAACCGACCACGACGTCGGCGCCGAGGCTGCCGGGCGAACGAAGCAGAACCTGGGCCATCGGGTCGGTGACGACAACCGCGAGCGCACCGGCCTCGTGGGCTGCGCTAATCAGTGGTTCCGGGTCGACGACCGTGCCGTCGGCTCGCTGGTAGGCGATCATGACTGCGCTGAACCCACCCTGGACCGCTGGCACGCCCGCGGTCAGGTCGGTTTCGACCAGCTTGAGGCCGACGGCTTCGGCGCGGGTATGGAGCACCGCGAGCGTCTGCGGCAGCAGGCCAGAGTCGACCACTACCGGCAGGTCGACCTTGCCGCGAACTGCGCGGCGCACCAAAGTGAGCGCCTCGGCCGCAGCGGTCCCCTCGTCGAGCAGCGACGAGTTCGCAGTCGGCAGACCGGTGAGGTCTTCGATCAACGTCTGAAACGTGATCAAAGATTCAAGTCGCCCTTGAGAGATTTCGGGCTGGTAGGGCGTGTACGCGGTGTACCAAGCCGGGTCTTCGAGGATGTTACGGCGAATAACCGCCGGAGTCGTGGTCGGGTGGTAACCCAAGCCGATCATCGAAACGCCGGGGAAGTTTTTGGAAGCGAGTGAGCGAAGAAGCGCGGTTGCTTCAACTTCAGACTTGGCTTCAGGCAGTCCGACCAGTGTGCTCTGGATCTGATCTGGCACTGCGGCTGTCATCAGCTCGCCTAGGGAGTCATAGCCAAGGGCGTCGAGCATTTTGGTGACATCTGCGGCACGAGGCCCAATGTGGCGATCAACGAAAGCAGTTGCTGGCTTGGGTTCAGTCACGGGGACACTCCGTAGGGCTAGACGTCGAATAACGCCTCCCCCTCTGTCACGCGCAAACGCTTCAGAGTTGCCTCGTACGAACGGTCCTTGGGCCTGAGAGGTTCCGGGGAGGAATTGCCCCTTCGGCGCCCTTTCGGGACTCTCCCGTAAGTGTCGACGGCAGGGCTAGCCTACCGTGTCGGGCTGACTAGTTGGCCTTGCGGGCACGGCGAGCGGCGAGTTCATCGCCTTCAACCGTGACTTCGGCTTCGGTGCGTTCAGTCGGCAGATCGTGCAAGGAACCCTCGATTTCCTTCCACACTCCCCCGATCGCGATGCCGAAGACGCCCTGGCCGCCCTGAAGCAAGTCAATTACTTCGTCGGCCGAACGGCACTCGTACACGCTCGCACCGTCACTCATCAAGGTGACTTGAGTCAGGTCTTCGGTGCCGCGTTCGCGCAAGTGATCGATCGCAATACGGATTTGCTGGAGCGAAACTCCGGCGTCCAGGAGACGCTTGATGATTTTGAGGAGCAGCACGTCGCGGAACGAGT
>JAKPAQ010000544.1 GCA_029779385.1 Actinomycetes bacterium
AGCTCTCGCTGGCCAAGCTGATCGCTTCGTTTCGTACGACTAAGAGCCCAATCGGTGGTTCGGCCCTAGGTTCAATCGAGTCAGGTCGCAGGTCGAGGCGTAACGTCGTGGCATGTATCCAATCCTGCTGTTCGATGGCGACTGTGCGTTCTGCACTGCGAGCGTGAATTTCCTGAAGCGCTACATTCGGCCGCGGGCGCAGATCACGGCTTGGCAACGAGCCGATCTTGCCGAGCTTGCCGTCAGCGAACAGGAATGCCAGAAGTCGATCCAATGGTTTGCCGAGCCAGGTTCGGCCCCTGTAACTGAGGGCCGCGCCGTCGCTGCCGCGCTGCGAACAGGCGCAACCCCGTGGCCGTTGGTTGGGCGGACGATGCAGCTTCCCGGGATCGTGAATCTTGCGAACGTTGCGTATCGACTGGTGGCGGCAAATCGTTTTCGGCTCCCCGGCTCGACTCCCGCGTGCAGGCTTCCCGGCCCCAACAGCGTTCCAGCGGCAGCGGCTTAGTTGTGGCACTGCCAGCAGACTTCGCGATCGAAGCGCCGCCGTTGCAAGGAAGGGTGCTCTTCGAACACGATTGGCGTGACCTGGCCTTCCTGCATTGGCGAATGCCACCGGAGGTCGTTGCTCCGTTGATGCCGCGCGGTACTCGCCCCGACACGTTTGACGGCGATACGTTCGTGGCCCTGGTGCCCTTCGAATTACGAAGTGCGAACTACTTTGGAAGCCCGGCTGTTCCATACATCGGCGACTTCCTAGAGACCAATGTGCGCTTGTATTCAGTGGATGACCACGGGCGTCACGGAGTGGTGTTCTGCAGCTTGGAGACGAGTCGACTAGCGATCGCCTTGGCAGCACGCAGCACGGTCGGACTGCCTTACACGTGGTCGAAGCAGACCGCATCGGTGTCAGGGTCAAAGCGGACTTGGACGACTAAGCGCCGGTGGCCGGAACGAGGGTTGCGCACCGAAGTGAGCGTCGAAGTTGGCGCGACGATAGCCGAGCCCGACGAGTTGGCGGTCTTCCTCACTGCCCGCTG
>JAKPAQ010000561.1 GCA_029779385.1 Actinomycetes bacterium
CAGTAGTCAAGCTGGCGGTAGGTGATGCCGGCCGCGCTGCAGGCAGTCGGACCGCGAAAGCCCGTGTCCTGAGGCATGGGCGCAAGATCGTCTTCGAACAACAGTCCTTGGGCTGCGGCGTCTGCCTTAGCCTCTGCTGCCTCGTCACGCGGTTCGATCATCTTCACGCCTTCCTCATGGCCGGTCAGGCCTCAAAACAAGAGAACCACATTTTTGCGGTCTTGCGTACCCTCAAGTTAAGGGTGAGAGTCAGCCTTCGTCACGTCCGACACGCCGAAAGGCCTTCAGAAAACTCTCAGGTTCAGCTTGAAGGCTTGTCGAAATCTTCGGGGGCCACATGGTCCAAAAACTCGCGGAACTTCTCGACTTCTTCGTCCTCGTCAGCGGTTTGAGCGAAGCTTGCGACGTCTAAAACGTCCTCAGCGCAGTAGACCCGCGCGCCCACTCGAAGGGCCAGCGCCAACGAGTCTGACGGCCGCGCATCAATGACGACTCCGCCGTCAAAAACCAACTCCGCGAAGAAGACGCCGTCTTTGACGTCGACGATGCGAACCTCTTGAAGCGAATCACCAAGCGCCTCGATGATTTCGGCCATCAGTTCATGCGTTGGCGGCCGCTCACTCGGTGTCCCCTGCTGGGCAAAAGCAATTGCTGAAGCCTCGATGGCGCCAATCCAGATCGGCAAATAGCGACTGCCCTCAAGCTCGCGCAGCAAAACTAACGGCTGATTCGATGGCATCTCGACTCGCACGCCGACGATCTCGAGTTCGCGCATGTCAGGACCTTAAGTCTGAGCGCACCAAAACCGTGTGCAGTCGCACTGACAAAGCCGCCAATTCGGCCAGTTTGGTCGCTGCCGCTCCCTGCTGGCGCGTCGAGTGCGGGACGACCTGGTCCAGCAATCCAACCTCTCGGTCGGCCGCCGTGCGAAAACCACGCAGGTGACGCGGCTCAAGACCAAGTTCGGCCAACTCGCCAACAAGCGAAGCCACCACGAGTGCGTCGGCATCGAAATACTTCTGGTTCGGTCGGCGACGAATCAGCTCAAACTCTTCGATTTGAGACAACATTTGGTCGTCAATGCCGGCCGAATCCATCAGCTGTTCACGAGTGAGTCGGGTCGTGCCGGCGCCCTCGGTAATGGATTCGGCAGTCGGTGAACCGTCAGCAGCCAGCGTGACTTGCGGAACCTTTAGCGTGGCCCGAAGTTCGATATCTGGAACCGCACCCGAATCCATCTGATCGAGCACTTGGCGGATGTGGCTCAGCGGCCAAAACCGGTCCTTTTGCATCCGCAGCACAAAACGAAGGCGCTCAACGTCGCCGTAGGTGAACTTGCGATACCCAGACGGCGTGCGCCTCGGTTCAACCAGACCCTGCTCGTTGTAGTACCTGATCTGACTTGGCGAAAGTTCTGGAAACTCTTGCGATAACTC
>JAKPAQ010000100.1 GCA_029779385.1 Actinomycetes bacterium
GACTCCTCGCGGGATCGCCGTCGACTCGTCGGGCAACGTGTACACCAGCAACCTTGCAGACAACACCGTCACCAAGATCACGTCTGGCGGTGCCTCGTCTGTCCTTGGAACGACGGGGGCAAAACCCATCGACGTAGCGGTGGACTCCGCTGGCAACGTGTACACCACGAATTATGCCGATTCGACGGTCACCAAGATCACTCCAGGCGGTGCGTCTTCGGTCCTAGCGGCGACGGGATCCCGGCCGCTAGGCATCACCCTCGATCCTCAAGGGAATGTCTACACGGCCAACGAGGGTGCGAACACGGTCACGAAGATCACCCCCGGCGGTGCCGCGTCGACGTTTGGCAAGACGGGCGCATGGCCGCAGGCGATCGCGATTGACAGGTCCGGCAACATCTATACGGCGAACTGGGTCTCGAACAACGTCTCCAAGATCACCCCAAGCGGGAAATCCACGATCTACGGAAAGACCGGAAAGAAGCCGATCGGCCTCGTGGTCGACCCCTACGGCGCGGTGTTTACAACGAATGACGGGGCCAACACCGTCTCGAAGATCAGTCGGACTGGGCGCGCCAAGGTGATTGCGTCCACCGGAAGACGTCCAATCGGCATCGCATCTGACGCCGCCGGATTCCTGTACACGGCGAACTTCCTGTCGAACACGATCACTGAGATCTATCCGACGCCGAAGGGGTCTCCAAATGTTCTGACGCTCAACACCGTGAGCGTTCTAAAGCCTGGAAACCGCGATGCGTGGATCATTCCGTTCTGGAATGACGTGTACGCAAGCAAAGCCGAGTGCCTCGCGGCATTCCCGTCGGTACGGGCCATCATCGACCAGAATGCGGACCCTTCCGTTCAGGCCGCGTCCGCAACGAACTGCATGGGCGTCGGCAAGGTTTCCTACAACTACCAGGTCGCCGAGACCGAGTTGACCGTCGCTCAATGGGTGACGTTCCTGAATACCGTCGATCCCAATGGCCACAACAAGCATCACCTGTGGGATGCGGCGCAAAGCTCCCGCGTGTGGCCGAAGTACGGGTCGGTCAACCGCAACAAGCGTGCCCCGAGTGGCCAGCACTACTACGTCGCGTCGCCGGAATGGGCCAACAAGCCCTACAACGTTGCCGACTTCACGAGGGCAGCACGGCTGG
>JAKPAQ010000567.1 GCA_029779385.1 Actinomycetes bacterium
TGCAACGCTCGGCGCTGCTCGACCTTGGCCTGTTCTCCCTGCGCACGTTCACTTGGGGGAACCTCACCGCCGCCACCGTGGCGGTCGGTGAGTTCGCGATCATCTTCGTGCTGCCGCTGTATCTGATCAACGCGCTCGGCTTGAGCGTGATGGGTGCTGGTCTGGTCCTGGCTGCGATGGCTGCGGGCGCTTTCGCGTCGGGGGCGGCCGCGCGTCACGTCGCCGCGAAGTTCGCCGCGCCCGGCACCGTCCTGATCGGTTTGGCTCTCGAGGTCGCCGGGGTGCTTGTGCTCGCGCTGGTGATCTCGGCCGACTCCTCGGGCTGGCTGGTTGCGTTGCCGCTGATTGTCTATGGCCTCGGGCTCGGCCTGGCCTCAGCACAGTTGACCAGTACGGTGCTCGCCGATGTGCCGGTCGGCGTGTCGGGTCAAGCATCAGCAACCCAAAGCACGGTCCGCCAGATTGGTTCAGCGCTCGGCACCGCGTTTGCTGGCGCAGCCTTGTCGGTCGCCTTGGCGCTTACTCTGCCGGCCGCGTTATCGGCCGCCGGCATCACCGGATCCAGTGCCGACCAACTAGCCGAGACGACCCGCCAGTCCGCCGGGACCACCATTTCGCAACTGCGAGCCCAAGGAACCCACAGCCAACTCGGCGAGCAGACCCCGGCCGCCGTCGAGGCGCTTTCGACAGGGTTCGCCGACGCCACCAGATGGTCGCTGCTGACTGCGACTTCGTTCCTTTTCCTCGGGCTTCTTGGTGCGGTCGCATTGCGCCGGGCCTCGCGCGAATCCGCAGCGACCAAATAGGGCAGGCCTGCCGATTTTCCCCGGAAAGTGAACCCCTGTCCGAGGGATACTGAAAGAGGTTGAACTCATCCACTATCGACAGAGGTAAAGATGTCAATCCATTTCACGCTCCCTACTCCGGCCGACTTTGAAGTCCTTTCGCAACCGCGAGATGTCGCGGTGACGGTGTATGTCGAAACCGCGCCGAACGTCGCTGACGTCGAGCGCGCCAAGGTCGCGTTCAAGAGCGCCTTTGACGATGCCCTGAACCAACTTGAGGCGGCTGGCATTAGCCACGGGGTACGCACCGAAATCGCCGAACAACGTGACGAGATCCTCAAAGAGGCCGCGTGGCACAAGTTGTCGCGTTCGCTTGCCGTGTTCGTTGCACCCGGGTTCAGCGAAGTTTTCGTGCTGCCGAACCGGATCGAAGACCACTTCGATGCGGGAACGTCCTTCTCACTCGGGCTGCTTTGGCGCACCGTGACCCAGGTTCAGGAGGCGTTCGCGCTCACCCTGTCGGCCAACGAGTGGAAACTCTGGCACGCCACCCCGACTGCCCGCGCAGTCGAACTCAAACTCAGCGGCGACTACCCGACCAGTGCGGCTGATGCCACGAACCGCAGTTCGGCCGGCCGCGGCGATGACCGACTCGCCGGAGACCCCTACGACCTGTACGCCAAGCGGGTTGCTGACGCCGCCCGGACCGAACTGGCCGCACTCAACCCAGCCGAGGATCTGCCGTTGTTCGTGTTCGCCGAGGAGCAGCTACTTGGCCGGTTCGACGAGCGCAAAGAAGGACGTCACCTCGAGTTCGTTCGCGGCGCGAGCGACCGATTGACTGCCGCCGAAATCGACGAGGAGATTCGTACCCGCTTGGGCGAGGTCAACACCAAGATCACGGCCGCGGAACTGGCAAACCTCGAAGACATCGACCAGAGCCGAGTCGAACATGATCTGGCCGCGATCGCCCACCTCGCCGCTCAAGGTTCGGTTGACACCATGTGGTTCGACATGACCCAAGACGCGTGGGGCACGCTCGACACCCAGACGGGCGTAATCACCTACGCTCCGGACGACTCGGGCGCCTTCACCCCGGGCATCGGTGAACTGTTCGGTCAGATCGCGTCGCTCGTGGTCGCCCACGGCGGTCGGGCCGTGGCAGTTCGTGGCGCCGATCTCGCGGACTGGTCCGGGCCAGTCGTGGCGCACCTGCGGTTCGCGCTGGCCTGATAGGACGCCCAGCTGCGCATTGCGCAAACGCCGAAGCCGAGTCAGTCGAGGAACGTATCCAAGACTGACTCGGCTTCGGGATTTCTATGAGTTCTAGGCCGCCATTGCTCAGGCCCATGCCCGGAAAAGGCACGTCCGGACTCGCGTACGGGTGAGTCAGCCGAGCAGAGCTTTCTCCGTACCGATAGTGGTGTCGTCGCCGTGTCCGGTGTGGACGACGGTGTCGTCGGGCAACCCGTAAAGTTTGGCCCGGATCGACCCCTCGAGCGTGCCGCGGTCGCTGTGTGAGCGGCCGGTGGCGCCCGGTCCCCCGTTGAAGAGGGTGTCACCGGTGAAGACACACCCGAGGTCGGCGGCGTAGAGGCAGACCGCTCCCGGCGCGTGCCCCGGCGTGTGGATCACCTTCAGGTCGATGCCCCCCACCGAGATCACCTGACCGTCGGCGAGATCACCGTCGCACAACTCTTCACTGTGAGTGAGTTTCCAGAGCACGAGGTCGTCGGGGTGCAGCAGGATCGGCGCCTTGGTCGCCGCACGCAGCGCCGGGGCCACCCGGACGTGATCGTCGTGAGCGTGGGTGCACACGATCGCCTTGACCGTGCGGTCCCCCACCACCGCGAGGATGTCCTCGACCGAGTGCGGCGCGTCGATCACGATGCATTCGTTGTCGTCGCCGACCACCCAAATGTTGTTGTCGACGTCGAAGGTTTCACCGTCGAGGCTGAAGGTGCCCGACGACACCGCATGGTCGATGCGTGCGGTCATCAGAACACCACCACCGAACGCAGCACGTCCCCGTGGTGCATTTTCTCGAACGCGGCCTCGACGTCGCCGATCCCGATCTCCTCAGAAACGAATGCGTCAAGGTCCAACCGGCCTTGCTGGTACAGGTCGACGAGCATCGGGAAGTCCCGCGACGGCAGGCAGTCGCCGTACCAAGACGACTTGAGTGCACCACCGCGACCGAATACGTCAATCAACGGCAAGTCGGGAACCTTCATGTCCGGCGTCGGCACCCCGACTAGGACGACAGTGCCAGCCAAGTCGCGGGCATAGAACGCCTGCTTCCAGGTCTCGGGACGACCGACCGCCTCGATCACCACATCGGCGCCCTCGGCACCCTCGTAGGTTTGGGCG
>JAKPAQ010000574.1 GCA_029779385.1 Actinomycetes bacterium
TGACGCTAGGCCAGATTGGCAGCGAAGAGTTCGGGAACTCCTACCGAGTTCAGGTCACTGCCGGTAAGAAGTCGGTCACTTCGACGGCTACCGAACTGGTCGACGGGGCGAGCGCACCGGCGTTCAGCACGGACCTGCCGGCCACCACCACGGCGCTTCCGGGCGACCGAGTTGAACTGACAGTCAATGCCGAAGCGGGACGGTCGGTCTCCTACAAGTGGCAGTCGCGTTCAGTAGACGGAGACTGGGCAGACATCGCCGGTGCCGCTGGTGCCAGCTTGAACCTCGGCCGGATCGCGGCCGATGACTTCGGTACGGCGTACCGGGCGATTGCGACCGCGGGCAAGAACTCGATCACCTCGAGTTCGACCGTGTTGGCTGATGGCACGACCGCGCCAGTGTTCGGCAAGGACCTGCCGGCGGCCACCGCAGTCAAGTCCGGTGACGATTTGAGCCTTTCGGTTCAGGCGTCGTCGAACGTCAAGGTCGACTACCGCTGGCAGACGCTAGATGGTGCAGCATGGGTCGACTTGGCCGGTCGCACCGGCGAGACGCTCACCTTGCGTGGCTTCCGCAACAACGGCCAGCAGTTCCGGGCGGTCGCGGTTGCTGGTTCGCACGAGAGCATCTCGGCCGCGACGACCGTTCAGGTGAGCAAGCACGCCACGTCGGTGAAGGTTGCTGGCTCGAAGTTGAAGGCAGGCAAGAAGCCGGTCTTTCAGGTTCGCGCCACGGCGGCCGGTACCGCTCGGGTTAAGGTGAAGGTCGGTTCGAAGACTTGGACCACCACGGTCGCAGTTGCCAAGAACCGCACACAAAATGCGGCCTTCGCCTCGGCGCTACCGCGTAAGGCAAAGGGCAACGCCACCATCACGGTGACGTTCACGCCGAACAGTTCTGACTTCGCGACGGCCAAGACCGTTGCCAAGGTCAAGATCAAGAAGTAACAAACGCCGACTTTAGCCGGTGTCTGGGGCCGGGTCCGCCTAATCAGGCGGGCCCGGCTCACTGCTGTTCGGGACCTAGAAACGGGCGGAATGGGTGAAGCGGCGATACTTGTCTTGATGAGGCCCACCTATCTTGATGTTGAACTCGCCCTGCTGTCGCGCTGGCCCGAGACTCGGTTGGAGCCTTCGCTGGATCGGATCCGCGCCGTCTGTGATCTGATGGGTGACCCGCAGGCGGCCCAGCCGGTGATCCAGCTGACCGGAACCAACGGCAAGACCTCCACGAGTCGGATGATTGATTCGCTGTTGCGCGCACTTGATCTGCGCACCGGCCGGTTCACCAGTCCGCACCTGCAGCGGATGAACGAGCGGATATGCATTGACGGTGAGCCGCTGAGCGACGAGTTGTTCGTCGACGCCTATGCCGACGTTGCCGTCTTTGCCGACATGGTCGATGCGCAAAGCGAGCACCGGCTCAGTTTCTTCGAGATGCTCGTCGCGATGGGTTACGCCGCGTTT
>JAKPAQ010000176.1 GCA_029779385.1 Actinomycetes bacterium
CAAATCCGACCGATCCACCTTCGCTTGTTGATGACTATCGCGGTGGCCGCCAGCGTATTGGTGGTGTGGTGGCTTTTGGCCGGTCAACCGGCGCAGGTGTCGGTGATGCCGACTGCGGGGGTGCGGTCGGCGTCCTCGGCCGCGCCCCCCGGTGGCGCCGGTGGCGCTGAAATAGTTGTCCATGTGGCGGGCAAGGTTAAGCGTCCGGGCATCGTCACGCTCAAGCCGGGCGCTCGAGTCAACGATGCGATTGCTGCGGCCGGCGGGATGACGGGCAAGGTCGACGATACCGCGATCAACTTGGCTCGGGCCCTGGTCGATGGCGAACAGGTGCTCGTCGGCGATCCGCCGACTGCCGGTGCGGCGAAACCGGGGGCGCAAGTCAAAATCAACCTCAATAGTGCCGACGCGACCGCCCTCGAAACATTGCCGGGGGTCGGTCCGGTTACAGCCGAAGCGATCATCTCGTGGCGCACCTCAAACGGGCCGTTTCGCAGTGCTGAAGACCTACTAGAAGTCAAAGGAATCGGTCCGGCCACGCTGAGCCAACTACGTGATCGCATCAGCGTCTGATCTGCGGATCGCGCCCGCGGCGCTTGGCGCGTGGGTTGGAGTCGCACTCCTAGTGCGGCTAGAGCCAACTTGGTCTTTTGTTGCTGGCTTGACGTTATTGGTCGTAGCAAGCTTGGGTTGGCACCGTCGCTGGGTGGCCTTGTCCGCGATCGCAATCGCGGTCGCATTTTTCGGCTGTGGCTTGCGTTTGGCCGCTGTTGAGGCCTCACCAGCAACAGACCTGGCCGAGCAGTCAGCCGCAGTTGACGCCGAACTCACCTTGCGCCAAGACGCCCGAGTCTACGCCGGGCAAAGTGGTCCCGGCACGGTTCTGCAAGTGACCGTGCGGCGAGTGCAGACCCGCAGTCAGGGTTGGCAACTGCGACAGCGGGCCACGGCATTCCTAAGCGGTGATCAGTCCGGGCTCCGCACCGGCGAGACCATCGTAGTTAGGGCCAAAATGTCGCCGGCCGACCGAAGTGACGAGGTGGCCCAGTTTCGGGTACTCAACTGGCAGCCAACCGATTCGATGCCGTGGTGGTGGCGCGGCTCGGAGGTTGTGCGTCAAGGAATCCGTGACGGCGTCGATCATCGTTCCGGGCAGGGTGCTGCCCTCGTACCGGCTCTGGTGGCCGGGGACGAAAGCGCACTGACCGAATCGACACGATCGGACTTTCAGCGAACGGGCCTGACGCACCTGTTGGCGGTTTCGGGCGCGAACCTGACGATCGTGCTGGCGTTGGTCGTTTTCGGTTTGCGTGCGGTTCGGGCGCGGCCGGTTTTCCTGCTACTGGCCGCGGCCCTGACGATTATTTCCTTCGTGCTGGTCGCGCGCCCCGAGCCGAGCGTGCAGCGCGCGGCGGTAATGGGTTCGGTGGCGTTGGTGGCGATGCTGACCGGTTCGGCCGCCGGCGGACTCCGTGCTCTCGCTTGGGCGGTGCTGGCGCTGCTGGCTTTCGACCCGTGGCTGGCCGGCCAGCCTGGTTTCATCCTCTCGGTGCTTGCCACCTGCGGGATCATCGTCTTGGCCAACCCCTTGGCGGATCGGCTCAGTTGGCTGCCGACGCCGGTGGCGCAGGCGCTGGCCGTTCCGCTGGCAGCTCACCTGTTCTGCCTGCCGGTGGTGGCGTTCCTGAGCGGTGAAGTCTCGCTCGTTGCGGTGTTTGCCAACATGGCCGCCGCGCCGGCGGTGGCGCCGGCGACCATTTTGGGTTTGGGTGCGGGGCTACTGGATTTGGTGGCCCCGTCGCTTGCGGTCCTGCCAGGTGAACTCGCCTTTTGGTCAGGGTGGTCGATTGTGCAGATCGGGTCGGTTGGCTCGCGACTGCCGGGCGCGGCGATCGACTGGTCGTTGCCGTGGTGGACGTTGATCGCCATAGCTCCGGTAATTGCAGCTTTTATCTGGTCCGCGGCGAGGCGCCCAGTAGTTTTCGTCGGGCTGGCGCTGGGTCTTTGTGTGGCGTTAGTGCGCCCGCCAAGTCCGGGTTGGCCGCCCAAGCACCTGCTAGTGGTGGCCTGCGACGTCGGCCAAGGCGACGGCTTTGTAGTGCCAACAGCGCCAGGAGAAGCAATCGTCATCGACGCTGGTCCAGATCCGGCGCTTATCGATCGCTGTTTGCAAAAGTTGAGAATCAAGCGGATCCCACTGCTGCTGTTTACCCATGCCCACGCCGATCACATCGACGGGGCGGCGGGGGCGGCGCGCGGTCGCAAGGTCGGTCTAGTCGCGTTCGGTCCCACCGGCGCACCGCAGTTGGGCAAGACGCCGCGGGCCGAACTTGTTGCCGGCCAAGTTTTTAGTGTTGGCCCGGCTCAACTGGAAGTCCTCTGGCCGCGCCCGGCCACCGGGGAAGCTACCCAAGATGAGTTCAACGACTTGAGCGTGGTGGTGCGCCTGCACCTCAATGGCCGGCGGATTCTGTTCACCGGCGACATCGGAGAACAGGCCCAACGGGGTCTTGCGCAGGCGAATCCGGACTTGAGTGCCGACATTCTAAAAGTCGCCCATCACGGCAGTGCCGATCAGTGGCCCGAACTCTTTGACCGCGTCAATCCCGCGATCGCGCTAATCGGGGTCGGCGCAGACAACCCACACGGTCACCCCACCGAATCGTTGTTGGCTGAACTTAACGAACGTGGAATCTCGACTTGGCGTACCGATCGAAATGGGGATGTCGCAGTCGTTGACCGCGCAGGAGGCTTGGCGGTCCTGTCTCAGTGAAGTCCGCCGACGAACGTGGGGCGCGGTGACCTATCCTCAAACGGTGGCGAACCCGTTCGGAAAGATCCTGCTGATCACCGGCAACTCTGAGTTCCTTTCTGACCGTGCCAAACGCCGGGCCATCGCTGCGGTACGCGAAGCCGACCCGGCGGTCGAAGTTGCCGAGTCGAGCGCTTCGTCGCTAGGGCCGGGGGAGTTTACTGCGCTAACGAGCGCTTCGCTTTTTAGTGAAGCGACCGCGGTAGTGCTCACCGAGTTGGAGCAGTTGGCCGAAGTGTCGGCAACTGAACTGCTCGACTATGCGGCGAACACCAGCCAAGACAATGCGGTGGTGCTAGTCCACGGTGGGGGAGTCAAAGGCAAAGGCCTGCTGGACAAACTGCGCAAATGTGCGAGCGTTGACGAAATCGCCCAAAAGGCACCCAAATACGAGCGCGATTTGATCGGTTGGGTCCGTACCGAGGTTCGTGACCAGGGCAGAACCATGGACGATCAGGCAGCCACGATGCTGGTCTCGGCCGTCGGCTCGGACCTGCGATCGTTGGCCGCGGCAGTAGACCAACTAGTTACCGTGATCGACTCGACCGATCGACTCGACGTGACAGCGGTCAGCAAATACTTCGGTGGCCGAGCAGAGGTTCGCGGATACGAAATCGCCGACGCCGCACTTGAAGGCCGACTCGGTTTGGCGTTGGAGCGAGTGCGTTGGTCAGAAGCGGCAAAGGTCCCGCCGATCTTGGTCACTGCGGCGATGAGTTCGGGACTTCGACAAGTTGCTCAGGTAGCAACTGCGGCCCCAGCGCTCTCAGACGGTGATCTGGCCAAGGCGATCGGTGCGCCGCCTTTCAAGATCAGGACGTTGCGTCAAGTGGCGCGCGGTTGGGACGAGGCTTCGCTGCGCACTGCCCTAGCGGCAGTTGCCCACGCGGACCGACAAGTTAAGGGTGGCGGCGCCGACCCGAACTATGCCGTCGAGAAAATGATCATCGACGTCGCGGTAGCTAGGTCCAAGTCGCGAGCCTGAGTCGAGGCCCGAACCAAATGACTCCGGGCATGACCAAACCCCGGGCCGCCTAAGCGAACCCGGGGTTTGAAAAAAACTCAGAGAGCAGCGGCCTTCTTGGAGATAGCCGACTTGCGGTTCGCTGCCTGGTTCTTGTGGATGACGCCCTTGGAGGCAGCCTTATCCAGCTTCTTGTTCGCCTCGACGGCGAGCGCCTTCGCGTCGTCGGTGTTACCGGCTTCGACGGCCTCGTCGAAACGACGGACGGACGTCTTCAGCGCCGAACGCACCGACTTGTTGCGCTCGCGCGCGGCTTCGTTCTGCCGATTGCGCTTGATTTGCGACTTAATGTTCGCCACGGAGATTCCGTTCTTTCGTCGTTCTAATGTGAAGTCTTTGGTCGCGTCCTAGCTCGTCGTACGCTGAGCCGGACACGCAATCGTCAATACTACCAGCCAAGGCCGCGACGGCTCAAATCGTCCTGCCAATTAGGATTAGCAGCATGAACACCCTGTACTCGGTCTTGATTGCCGTCCACGTCCTGTGCTGGATCGGAGCACTGGTGTTGATCGACCCAATCTCCTCGACGATTCGAAAAGGCGCCGCCCACGCGACTGCTGCAGCCCTAGTGACCGGACTGATTCTCGTCGGCATCGGTGAGGCAGGGAATGTCCACGAATTTAACCACTACAAGATCGCGATCAAGTTGACGGTCGCGTTAGTTGCGACCGTCCTTGCCTTCGTCGCCCAGCGGTCCCAAGGTCCGACTCCGCTGGCGCGCGCCCTCTTTGGCCTGGTCAGCCTCAACATCTTGATTGCCATCCTGTGGTGACTTCTAAGAACTCCTTGCAGCCCGGCCACACGCCGCCGGAACTGCTGCGGAACTTTTGCATCATCGCCCATATCGACCATGGAAAGTCGACCCTGGCCGATCGGATGCTTCAACTGACCGGTGTCGTTGATGAACGGGCCGCCCGGGCGCAATACCTAGACCGGATGGACATTGAGCGCGAACGTGGCATCACGATCAAAAGCCAAGCGGTCCGGATGCCGTTCACCAAGAGCTCGGGCGACGACGAGGGCACCGCCTATGTGCTGAACATGATCGATACCCCCGGTCACGTCGACTTCACCTACGAAGTCAGTCGGTCCCTCGAAGCCTGCGAGGGCGCGATCCTGTTGGTCGATGCCGCCCAAGGGATCGAAGCGCAGACGCTAGCCAATCTCTATTTGGCGATGGACGCGGACCTGCACATCATTCCGGTGTTGAACAAGATCGATTTGCCGGGCGCGCAGCCTGAAAAGTACGCCGCAGAAATCGCTGGAATTATCGGTGGAAACCCCGAAGACGTGCTTCGAGTCTCGGCCAAGACCGGCCAAGGCGTCGAAGCATTGCTGAACTTGATTGTTGATGAAGTGCCCGCACCCGTTGGCGACGCCGATGGTCCGCCGCGGGCGTTGATCTTCGACTCGGTCTACGACACCTATCGCGGCGTCGTCACCTATGTTCGAGTCGTCGACGGCAAACTCAGCCACCGCGACAAGATCAAAATGATGTCCACCGGAGCAGTCCACGAAATGCTCGAGGTCGGCGTAATCAGCCCAGAATCGGTCAAGGCCGATCACCTCGGAGTAGGCGAAGTCGGCTACCTGATTACCGGGGTCAAGGAAGTTCGCCAAAGCCGCGTCGGCGACACCGTTACTTCGGCTGTCCGTCCCGCCGAGGAGGCACTAGGTGGGTATCAGCATCCAAACCCGATGGTGTTCTCTGGGCTTTATCCAATTGATGGCGATGATTTCGCCACCTTGCGTGATGCCCTCGAAAAGCTTCAGCTAAACGATGCAGCCCTAGTTTATGAGCCTGAATCCTCCGGTGCACTTGGCTTTGGGTTCCGGATTGGCTTCCTTGGTTTGCTGCACCTTGAGATCGTTCGCGAACGGCTTGAACGCGAATTCAACCTCGACCTGATTTCGACTGCGCCGAACGTGATCTACCGCGTCGAGATGGAAGACGGCAGCACGCACGTCGTCACGAACCCGAGCGAGTACCCGAACGCAGGCAAGATATCGAAGGTGTTTGAGCCGGTCGTTTCGGCGACGATTTTGGCCCCGACCGACTACATCGGCACGATTATGGAGTTGTGCCAGTCCAGGCGTGGTCAGCTCGGCGGAATGGACTATCTCTCCGAGGACCGCGTAGAAATCCGTTACACCCTGCCGATGGGTGAAATCATGTTCGACTTCTTTGATGCGTTGAAGTCGCGCACCAAGGGGTACGCCTCGCTCAATTACGAATTGTCGGGTGAACAGGCCGCCGATTTGGTCAAGGTGGACGTGCTTTTGCAGGGCGAGATCGTTGACGCGTTCAGCGCCATCGTGCACCGCGACAACGCATATGCCTACGGAGTTTCGCTGGCCGGCAAGCTAAAAGAACTGATTCCGCGTCAACAGTTCGAGGTGCCGATTCAAGCAGCGATCGGCGCGCGGGTGATCGCCCGCGAAAACATTCGGGCCATCCGAAAGGACGTGCTTGCCAAGTGCTACGGCGGCGATATCAGCCGAAAGCGCAAACTGCTTGAGAAGCAGAAAGAGGGCAAGAAGCGGATGAAAATGGTTGGCCGCGTCGAAGTTCCGCAGGAAGCGTTCATTGCCGCGCTGTCGACCGGGGAAACCAAGTCAACTTCTTAAATCGGTTGACCGCTTCGTGGGATACCGGTGGGCCGAGACCAACCAGACGGTAGTGTGAGCGGAACCACATTTCCGACCGTCCCGGGAGCGATCACATGGCAACCGCCGCAGAACTCAAATTCGTCGAGAACCGCGCCTCAAGCGTGGGCAAACTTTTCTACGACCGAGTTGCAAAGTCCGGTACCCGAGAGGCCTTCCGGTACCCCGACGCAGCCGAGCAGTGGCATTCGATGTCATGGACCGAAACTGGCGCCAAAGTCACCAAGATTGCCGCCGGTCTGATTTCGCTGGGAATCAAGTCCGAAGAGCGCGTCGCTATCGCTGCTGGCACTCGGATCGAGTGGATCTTGGCTGACTTGGCGATCAACGCCGCCGGCGCAGCCACCACGACGGTCTACCCGAGCACGTTGGCCGACGATGTCTCCTACATTCTTTCCGATTCGGACAGCCAGATCGTGTTCGCTGAAGATGACGAGCAGATCGAAAAGCTCCGCCTGAAGCGCTCGGAACTGCCAAGCGTTTCGAAGGTTGTCACCTTCGACGGCGCCACCGACGGCGACTGGGTCATCTCCTTGGACGACCTCATCGCTCTTGGCGAGGAGCTCTTGGCGGCGAGCCCGAACGCGGTCCAGGAGCGGGTTGACGCCACGACTCCCGAATCGTTGGCCACGTTGATTTACACCTCCGGTACGACCGGTCGGCCCAAGGGTGTCCGACTGCCGCATGACTGCTGGACCTATGAGGGCGCGGCCGTTGCCGCTCCGGGCTTCGTTACCGCAGACGACCTTGAGTTCCGTTGGCTGCCGCTGGCGCACTCGTTCGGCAAGGTACTGATGGCCACCCAGTTAGCCACCGGTCACGCCTGCGCCGTCGACGGTCGCGTTCCCAAGATCGTCGACAACCTCGCGGTCGTAAAGCCGACCTTCATGGGCGCGGCGCCGCGAATTTTCGAAAAGGCCTACGGCCGAATCGTGGGCATGATGGAAGAAGAGGGCGGCGCAAAACTCAAACTCTTCCGCTGGGCCGAAAAGGTTGGCCTCGAAGTCTCGCGGCTAGAGCGCGCGGGCCGCTCGGTTCCGGTCGGCTTGAAGGTTCAGCATGCGCTCGCCGACAAACTGGTATTCACCAAGATCCGCGCCCGCTTCGGCGGCCGTGTCCGGTTCTTCATCTCCGGCGCGGCGGCGCTGTCGACCGACATCGCGGAGTGGTTCCACGCAGCTGGAGTCCTCATCCTTGAGGGCTACGGACTGACTGAGTCCTCGGCAGGTTCGTTCGTTAACCACCCGGAGAACTACAAGATCGGTTCGGTTGGTCTGCCGTTCGCCGGCACCGAAGTCAAGATCGCTGGCGATGGCGAGGTTTTGATCAAGGGCCCGGGCGTTATGCAGGGCTACCACAACCTCGAGGCACAATCGGCTGAAGCGCTCAACGCCGAGGGCTGGCTGCACACCGGAGACATCGGTGAACTCGACGCTGACGGCTTCTTGACGATCACCGACCGCAAGAAGGATCTGTTCAAGACTTCCGGCGGCAAGTATGTGGCCCCCTCGCACGTCGAAGGCATTTTCAAGGGCGTCTGCCCGCTGGCCAGCCAGATGCTGGTCCACGGCAACGAGCGGAACTTCTGCTCCGCACTCATCGCTCTTGACCCCGAGGCGGTCGAGCTTTGGGCCGAAGGACACGGCATGTCCGGAAAGTCCTACGCCGAGATTGTGACCTCGGACAAGATGAAGCAGGTCATCGCCGCCGACGTTGAAGAACTCAACGCCAAGTTGAACCGCTGGGAACAGATCAAGAAGTGGGCCATCTTGGAACACGACCTGACGGTCGAGTCCGGTGAAATCACCCCAAGCACGAAGGTCAAGCGTCGGGTCGTTGAGGACAACTACAAGGAAATCCTCGACGGCTTCTACGCCTGAACATGTTTTAACGGTCCATCGGGCCGGTTGAACGCCACGTCCCCGTACGCTGGGGGCGTGGCGTTCGGCATCTACTTGCACGTGCCGTTCTGCTCTGTGCGGTGCGGCTACTGCGACTTCAATACCTATACGGCCGACGATTTAGGCGGCCCGTCGGTATCTGGTGCCTCTCGTGACACCTACATCGATTCGGCCTTGGCTGAACTGGAACTGGTGCCTAACCGCGAAGTCGACACGGTATTTGTTGGCGGCGGCACGCCCACCCAGCTTCGCGCCGGCGACCTAGTGCGCTTTCTAACTCAAGTCGATGAGCGCCTTGGATTAGCACCAAACGCTGAGGTGACCACCGAAGCAAACCCAGACAGCGTTTCCCGCGAGTCGCTGAAAGAACTTCGAGATGGCGGTTTCAACCGGATTTCCTTTGGGATGCAGTCAGCGGTGCCACACGTTTTGCGAGTTTTGGACCGCACCCATGACCCCGAACGTGTTCCCCAAGCGGTCGCTTGGGCGCGCGAGGCCGGGTTCGAACAAATCAGCGTCGACCTGATTTACGGCTCGCCGGGCGAATCGGTGGCTGACTGGCGAACGACCGTCGAAGCCGCTTTGGCGATGGAGCCCGATCACGTGAGTGCCTATGCATTGATCGTTGAGGACGGAACTGCGTTTGCTCGAAAAGTTCGCCGCGGCGAGGTGGTGATGCCCGACGATGATGAGACGGCCGACAAGTACCTCCTGGCCGACGAACTGCTTTCGGCCGCTGGGCTGAACTGGTACGAACTCTCAAACTGGTCCAAAGACGAAGCCTCGGCCTGCCAACATAATCTCGGCTACTGGAACGGGGGCCAATGGTGGGGGATCGGGCCTGGGGCGCACTCGTTCGTCGACGGTGAACGTTGGTGGAACGTCAAGCACCCGGCGGCCTATGCCGGCAGGCTCAGCGCCGCAGAATCACCGCGCGCCGACGGCGAACGACCAGACGAGGCCGCGCGCCGCCTCGAGGACGTGATGTTGCGAATCCGGTTGGCCGAAGGAATCGAACCGGGCCTGCTTAAGAACGTCGATGAGGTGATCGCCGCTGGTTGGCTGGAGCGGCACACAGATCGACTGGTGCTCACTCGGTCCGGCCGGTTGATGGCCGATCATGTTGTTCGGCGAGTCACCTAACCTAAATCAGTCCCAACTCTGAGATGGTGAGTCAATGAAGGGACTCCACTGATGGCTGAGTCAGGTTCTACGACCGATGGCGTCCACTCTGAAGTGGGCAGACTTCGAAAAGTGTTGGTGTGTGCACCCGGCTTGGCTCACGAGCGTTTGACGCCGTCCAACTGCGACGATTTGCTCTTCGACGACGTCCTATGGGTGCAGAACGCCCAACGTGACCACCAAAATTTCGTCAACAACTTGCGCGGGTTCGACGTTGAAGTAGTCGAACTTCAAGACCTGCTCGCCGACACGATGGCCAACGATCAGGCCCGGACGTGGCTGCTGGATCGAAAGATCGTCACCAACGAAGTGGGCCTTGGGCTCGTGAGCGAGACTCGCTCGTTCCTCGACGAACTCGCCCCTGCGGCGCTTGCCCGGTTCCTGATCGGTGGCCTGTCCACTCGAGATCTGCCGGCGGAACTGGCCCCGGGATATCGTGCGCTGGTCAGTGGCGCTCATGGTGGACACGAGTACCTCATGGCACCGTTGCCAAACACTCTTTACACCCGCGACACCACCAGTTGGATTTATGACGCGGTCACGTTGAACCCGTTGCACTGGCCCGCCCGCAAGGACGAAACCTTGCTAATGAAGGCGATCTATGAGTTCCACCCCGACTTTGCCGGTTCGCCGGTTGTCTGGGGCGACCCAGAACTCAACTGGGGCAAAGCCACCGTCGAAGGCGGCGACGTGCTGGTGCCCGGTAACGGTGTGGTGATCATTGGGATGAGCGAACGCACGAGCCGCCAGGGCATCACCCAGTTGGCCAAAGCGCTTTTTGATCGCGATCTCGCTCGGCAGGTCGTCGTGGCTTCGATGCCCAAACAGCGTTCGGCCATGCACCTAGATACGGTATTCACGTTCGTCGACCGGGACCTCGCAACGATCTATCCCGAAATGGTCAACAAAATCCACGCGTTCAGTTTGTTGCCCAGCGACCAAGCACCGGGAGTTGAGGTGCTCGACCACGGGGCCACGACATTCGTCGATGTGGTCGCCGCCGCGTTGGAGCTACCAAAACTGCGGGTAGTCCAGACCGGCGGAAACGCCTACGACAGCGAACGCCAGCAGTGGGACAGCGGGAACAACCTCGTTGCGGTGGCCCCTGGCGTAGTGTTCGCCTACGACCGCAACACCTACACGAACTCACTACTCGAAAAATCAGGGGTGGAAGTGATTCCAATCGTCGGCGCCGAACTTGGTCGAGGACGTGGCGGCAGTCACTGTATGACCTGCCCAATCAAGAGAGATCCAGTAAATGACTGAAGAAGCCGTCCCGAACCTGGGTGGGCCATTGGAGCCCGCGCCACGTCCAGAGCGCAAATGGGTCCGACTGCTAATCATTGGCGTGCTGGCGGTCTTGGTAATTGTCGTCATCAAACGACTTCTTGGCGATGTCGATTGGGAGCAAGTCGGCGACGCGCTCGCCCTTTTGCACCCGTGGCAGATGGCAGTCCTAGTTGGAGGCCTTTTGGTTCGGCAATTCTTGAACGCGATGCCGTTGTCGCTTTTCATTCCAGGTTGTTCGCCGCTGCGGGCGATGCAAAACGATCAGGCGGCGATCCTGATGACCACCGTCGCACCGCCGCCTTCTGACGTTGCGATGCGCCTGGCGATGTTCACCTCGTGGGGGATCGCGCCGACTTCAGGCTTGGCCGGGACCGTGATGAACACGGTGAGTTTTTATGTCGTGCGGTTCGGCGCGCCCTTGCTTGGCATTTTGCTGATGCTGATTCTTGGCTCTTTTCACCTCGGTGAGGTCGTCCCGGCTGTGCTCAGCGGCCTAGTCAGTTTCGCCATCCTGGGAATCGTTTGGCTCGCCTTCCGCGGCGAAAGTTTCACTCGAAACTTCGCCCAGCGACTGGCGAACCTGGTGAAAAAAGTGAAGCCCAGTGTTGATCCGCAGGCCTGGGTCGACTGGGCGATCGACTTTCGCGGCCGCGTAGTCGCCCGGGTGCCACGAGCGCTACCAGGATCGATTCTTGCGGTGTTTGCGATGGTTCTGGTCGATGGAATGCTAATAGTGCTTTCCCTGCGGTTCGTCGGCGTTTCGCCGGCCGAGGCGCCGGCAGTTGAAGTTTTGGTGGCCTTCCTGGTCGCCTACCCGTTGACGCTTTTCCCGTTCTCGGGACTGGGCCTACTCGATGCCGTGGTGGTGGCGACTCTGCTGGCGCTTGACGTGGGAGCCGACGAGGCCTCGCTAGTGGCCGGCTTTGTGGTTTGGCGCGCGGTGACGATCCTGGGGCCGTTACTGCTGGGGCTCGGCGCAGTGGGCCTGTGGAAAGTTCAGTTGATCAGACGCCCGTCCAGCGAAAACGTGGACGACTAAGGCGCGGTCACAAAGTCGATTAGTTCCTCGACGCGGCCCAAGAAGGCCGGATCCAAATCAGTCCACGATTCGACTCGACTGAGAATGTGCTTCCAGGCTCTGGCGATGTCGGCTTGATTTTCGTGAGGCCAACCAAAGGATTCGCAAACGCCGTGCTTCCACTCGACGCTGCGGTCGATTGTGGGCCACTTGGCTATGCCGAGCCGTTCGGCCTTTACTGACTGCCACACGTCGACGAATGGGTGACCGACGATGAGTACGTGCGGGTTCGAGATTGACGCAGCGATCCGCGATTCTTTAGAACCGGGTACGAGGTGGTCGACCAGGATGCCGAGTCGCCGGTCGTGGGTTGGGGCGAAGTCGTCGACCACTTGAGCCAGGTCGTCGATACCGCCCAGATACTCAACGGTGACCGCTTCGGCACGTAGGTCGTCGCCCCAAACCTTCTCGACGAGTTCGGCATCGTGGCGGCCCTCGACGAAAATCCGACTCGCCAGTGCAACTTTGGCGCGTTGGTCTTCGGCTACGCGGGACCCAGAAGCGGTCCTGGTTGGCTTTTGGGCAGCAGTCCGGGCAGGGGCAATCAAGACCACCGGCTTGCCGTCTACCTGAAAACCGGGCCCTAGTTCGAAGACTTTGCGGCGAAGGTGCCGGTCCTCGAGTTCGACCGTGCCCAGGTCGCGTTCAACCCGGGTGATTTCACCGACGAAGCCGGTAACGACTTCTTCAACTACCAAGCCAAGATCGGCAGAAAGTTCAGTCGAACGCCCCAACTTCGGTTTGCGCCAGTCACCGCTAAGTACGTCGGGGCCATAACGATCATTCACCGAACAGCACCCCGAGCAGGCGCTGATGGAAGTCCTCTAGGTCGGTTCTGCTGCCGCTGTCGATGGTGTCGGTGGCGACCAAACCGATCGCCAAATCGATGGCTACCGGCCAACTGGGGGACACCGTCGCCGGCAATTGGTCGACGACCAAATCGCCGAGGGCAACGACGGTCGAGCCGTCGGCCAAAGTCACCACCATGACTAGCTCGCCGCCGGCGGGCCCATCGCCCAAATGGGAAATTTCGACGAAGGCAGTGCCGACTTCGGTAGCCCAAACTGAGGACAGCGTGCCGCCACGAGATTCGTGCGAGATCACGTTCCCGGCGGGGTCGGTGACCTCGTATCCGGTGTAGCGCAGCGTTTGGGCGTCGTCGCTGACTTCGATGGTGCCATCAGCAAGTTTTCGAACCTGACTCACCTAGCAAGGGTTTCATGAGCCGCAGGTGTCGTTCAGCAGGCGCACCGAGGCTAGGGTTGCGCGGCGAGCGAGGCAGTGTTGGCGGGCCGGTAGACTGGCACTTGCACTCCTAGAGTGCCAGTTGCCCGTTTCGTCGTCCGCCCAGTCAGGAGGTGCCTTGTGATTGAGGACCGCCGACTGCAGGTGCTGCGCGCGATTGTCGAAGATTATGTCCAAACTCAAGAGCCGGTCGGCTCCAAGGCGCTGGTCGAACGCCACCAGCTGGGCGTCTCCTCGGCAACGATCCGAAACGACATGGTTGCGCTCGAAGACGAGGGGTACATCACCGCACCGCACACCAGTGCTGGCCGGATCCCGACGGACAAGGGCTACCGGATGTTCGTCGACCGGTTGGCCGAAGTCAAGGCGCTGTCGGTGCCTGAACGTCGGGCGATCGAGACCTTCCTGACTGGCGCGGTCGATGTGGACGATGTGGTCACTCGTAGCGTCAAAGTTCTGGCCCAACTAACCAATCAGGTCGCGATCGTGCAGTACCCGTCGTTGACCCGTTCGACTGTTCGCCACGTTGAACTCGTCGGTCTTGACGGTTCTCGAGTGCTCGTGGTCGTGATCACCAGCAGTGGACGCGTTGAGCAGCGAACAATCGACTTAGGCCAAGTGCCGCCCGACAATCTGCTGGTCGACTTGAAGTCGCGCATTGTCCGAGCCACCTTGGGCGAGCGACTGCCTGACGCATCGTGGCGGTTGGCCGAACTGATCGAGACGTTTGAGCCAGCTGACCGGCCGGTCGTCTCAGCGATCGTCACTACGTTGGCCAACATGTTCTCGAACGAAAAGTCCGATGAGCGAATAGCGGTTGGTGGCACGGGCAACTTGGCCCGGTTCGGTGCCGACTTCGATACCGCGATTCGGCCGGTGCTTGAGGCAATGGAGGAGCAGGTTGTGCTGCTGCACCTGCTCGGCGAGGCTTCCAGCGGCACGACGGTGCGAATCGGTCACGAGACCGGCCACGAAGGACTCGTCGGTGCGGCAGTCGTGTCAACTACTTATAGCCCAGATGGTGACTCGCTCGCGCATCTGGGAACCGTCGGGCCGACCCGAATGGACTACCCGTCAACAATGGCCGCCGTCGGCGCCGTGGCCCGCTACGTCGGACGAATCCTGTCCGAAGGCTAACGAGAACCTGGATCGAAAGTGAATACCCGCGTGGACTACTACGAACTGCTTGGCGTGACCGCTTCGGCAACTCCCGAAGAGTTGAAAAAGGCGTATCGCAAACTGGCTCGCCAATGGCACCCGGACGTCAATGACGCGCCCGAAGCGACAGACCGCTTCAAGGAGATCACCACAGCCTATGAGGTGCTGTCGGATCCGCAAAAGCGCGAGGTATACGACCGCGGCGGAGATCCCCTGTCGGCCAGCGGCGGCATGGGCGGCGGGTTTGGCCAAGGGTTCAGTTTCGACGACATCATGGACGCTTTCTTTGGTCAGACGAATACTCGCGGTCCGCGCCCACGCACCCAGCGCGGTCAGGACGCATTGCTGCGGGTGACGATCAGTTTGGCCGAAGCGGCCTTTGGTATCGAACGTGAGATCAAGGTCGACACGGCGGTCGTCTGCGAGTTGTGCTCGGGCAGCGGTTCGGCCGACGGCAATGCGCCGGTCGCTTGTAAGACCTGCCACGGGCACGGAGCCGTTCAGCACGTTCAGCGCTCGCTACTTGGCGATATTCGCACTTCGCGGCCATGCCCGACCTGTCAGGGATTTGGCAGCGTAATCACCGACCCGTGTCGCGAGTGCGCCGGCGACGGCCGGGTGCGTTCGCGGCGCACCCTACAAGTGACGATTCCGGCCGGGGTAGACGACGGCAATCGGATCCAACTCGCCGGTGAGGGTGAGGTCGGCACCGGTGGTGGCCCGGCCGGCGACCTTTATCTTGAGATTCGCACGGCCAAGCACACGAAGTTCACTCGCCAAGGCGATGACTTGGCTTGCCAGATCACCATCCCGATGACTGCTGCTGCCTTGGGTACTCGGATGGAGTTCGCGACTCTTGACGCCGAACGCCCCGACTTGGCCGACATGGTCAAGACTGTCGCGATCGATATCACTGCGGGCACCCAGTCGGGCGAAACGGTTGTTGCCCGCGGTTTTGGCGTTCGTCGCCTGCGCGGTTCAGGTCGTGGCGACCTGACGTTCCATGTTGTAGTCGAGACGCCGCGCAGCCTGACCGACGAGCAAGCGGACTTGCTCACCAAGTTGGCTGCTGCTCGCGGTGAAGAAAAGCCCGAAGCCGTCGTCGATCACAACTCGCGCGGAGTATTCGGCCGGATCCGCGATGCCTTCAAGTGATCGATAGGTAGGGTCAGGACATGGCTGACGACTGCATTTTCTGCATGATCATTGCTGGGACGATTCCGGCCGACATTGTTGACCAGTCCGAAAACACGATTGCGTTTCGAGACATCAACCCCAAGGCGCCGGTCCACGTATTGGTGGTGCCGAAGGTGCACCTGCCAGACATTGCCAGTTTGGCCACGGTTGAACCAGCGATCGCGGCCGAGTTGTTGGCGATGACCAGAAAAGTGGCCAAGGCCGAAGGATTCGAGGACTACAACTTGGTCTTCAACACCGGTGCTGCTGCGGGGCAGACGGTATTTCATGCTCACGGTCATGTCCTTGGTGGCGTGGACGCCTCCAAACTCTTTCTTGCCTGAATGCCGCACCGGTAGACTCGGGCTCGTATGACTGACGAAAAGTTTGCTGCCAAGCACACGTTCACTGTGCCCACCTCGATTCCGCTGGTTGCCCTGTT
>JAKPAQ010000598.1 GCA_029779385.1 Actinomycetes bacterium
CGTCGCTCTCGAAGGCCTGGACCTCTCGCCGTATGACGCGGTGCTGTTCGACTGCCCGCCCAGCCTGGGCAAACTGCTGTTCGCGGTCCTGCTCACCGTCGACGCCGTCTACGCCGTCACCGAACCGACGAAAGACTCTGCGAAAGCCGTCACGCGCCTGGAAACCACCGTTCAGAAGGTCAAACTCAGGCCCAACCCGCGCCTTGAGTTCGCCAAAGTCATCATTTCCCGCCGGCAGAACAAGGGCGAGCACATCGACCGGGAGCGCGAGCTGCGCGAAGCCTACGGCGACCTCGTGGCCCGCACCGTCATACCCGACCTCAGTGCCCGCCAAGACGCCCACAGCGCCGAAGTGCCCATGCACAAGTTCAAAGGCGGCCGCGCACTGAGTCTGCAAGTCGCCTACGACGACCTACTCGATGAACTCGGCATCACCATCGGAGCCAACGCATGAGCACTACACGCAAGCCGGCTATCACCCGCACCACCGGACACCCCGCCGACGCCATCCCCGAGCGCCCTGCCGTCCTCACGACCCAGGCGGCGCCCCCCGAACCATTGCCAGCCACCCCGTTGCAACAGCCCGCGCCGCAGGCCGGGGGAGCGGCCGAGCGGCTGACCGAGCAGCACAACGTCAGAATCCGGCCCTCTATCAAAAGCCGCCTCGGAAAAGCCGTCGACAAACACCGCTACGAAACCGGCGACCGCACCATCAGCATCGCCTCCATCACCGACCAAGCACTCGACGCCTACCTCACCCAACACGGCTGCTAGCTAGCTGTGCTATCGCAGCTAGCAATAGGCTTTCAACTGGGCAAACAGGTCGCGAAGGAACCAACATGTCAGAAGCCCGTCGTACCGTAGAAGTCATGGACGCGAACACGCCGCCCACGCCGGGAACCCCCGAGCACTGGGCAGCCTGGCTCGACCGCTACGGCGACGACTACGCCACCGACGACGAACGGCGCGCCGCATACCGGGATTTCCAAACCAACCTGGCCACCATGCAAGCGGTCTTCTTGCAACCCGACCACATGCATACCGCTGGGTATCTCGCCGCACACGAACGGGTCAACGACGGTGACGCCGATAGTCCCGACGACGCCGAACTGTGGGTACCGGCCAATCTCAGCGGGCCCGCGCGAGCGGATTGGCTCGAAGGCTTCCGCTCCCACTTCGAGCCATGACCAGACAGACATCCGATCGATCCCACCGCCTGGCCAAACGCCGAATAAGCTAGCTCAGATAGCAGTGCTATCACTGCTATCTGAGCTGATTTGATTAGGCATTTCGCTAGTTCTGGCTTCCTTCCTCGCCCGCAATTGTGGTGAACGCGGTGGTGCTTCCTGTCAAGGCCAATGCCGCTACGCGGTCGACCAAGGTCGAGCCTTGACAGGAACCACCACCACGCACAAACGCGGCCAGTACGAGG
>JAKPAQ010000178.1 GCA_029779385.1 Actinomycetes bacterium
GGGGTGTGGGGAGCCCTGATCGCTTCAGCGATTTCGCGCCGGGTGCAGAAGCACTCGTAGGTAAGGCCAGCGGCCTCGAGGCGGGCAAGTGCCTCCACATAGAGGTAGCCACGCTCTGACTGGCGAACAACCGCTGAATCGGACTCAATCCCAAGCTCGGCCAAGTCCGCCAACTGGCTCTGTTCAAACTGCGGCCGCGACCGTTGTTGATCCAAATCCTCGACCCGAATCAAGAAGTCGCGGCCACTAGACTTAGCGAAGAGCCACGCCAAAATAGCCGTGCGCAGGTTCCCTAAATGCAGGTCACCTGATGGCGACGGAGCAAAGCGGCCAGACACCGAATGCCTATTCCGCGAGGTCGCGATCGTGGCTTGGCAGGTGCAGCCAACGCCAATAGACAAACATGCCGATTCCGGCGCCGGCCGAGTTCAACATCATGTCGTGCATCGTGTCGGTGTAGCCGCGAGAGTGTTCGGTATTCGCGAGTTGGTCCGAGGTCCATTCGGCAATCTCCCAGAGGGAGCCAATGCCGAGCCACGCAAGCCAGGTGGCAACCATCAGGAGCACCACTGAGTCGGCTCGGAATCGAGGAAGGGCCAAGCGCGCCAAGGCCATGACGGTCACGAAGGAGAACAAGAAATGGGCCAGATCGTCGTACCACCAGATCCGGTCGTAAAAATTCAGGCCCCAACCGAGCACGGCGCCAAACACCATCGTCATTAGGCTTGTGATCACCAGCGGGTCGCGAACTGTCTGCCAAATCGCAACGCAAGCGATGAGCCCGCCGAGCATCGTTAGTCGGCTAAAGGTGTCAGTCGAGGTGACGCCCACTGCCAGCGCACTCAGAAAGGTGAAGGCAGTAAAAGCCGCCACCGGCAGCGGAAGTGGCTCGTCGGCTTTTGGTCGTGTTCGGAAACGGTGAAGAAGTTGCATGACCGATCCATCCTATCTGGTCGGTGGTAACCCTTCGCTTGGCCAAGATGCAAGGCGTCGCCCCAGCCCCAGTGGGCTGGGGCGACGTTCTGCTAGGCAAGGCACTGCTGGTCAAAGACTAGTTGGCCTTTTGGTCCCCAAACTCGACTAGCTTTCCTGTGTCAGCCCAGATGTTATTTGACAGAGTCGGCTCAGAACCCTTGTTCGGATAAATGGCGCAGCGGTTGTTAGTGTTCTGGGTCGGCTGGAACTGGTTGCCGATTACCTTGTTTCCGTAGGTTGCCATTGCGCCGAAATTGCTCTTGGCCAGGAAATAGATCGAGCACTTGCCTCCTCCGATGAGGTTCCCTTCGATGCGGAGTTCCTTAATGGCGGCCTTATCCTGCGCCGCCATGATCGCGGAGTTCTTTGAACCCTCGAGACGGTTTCCGGTGATGAGAATTTTCTCGCCGCCGAGCATCTGAATGTTGTCGTCGTGGGTGGGCCCGTTGCTGGCGTTTTTGTCATTCTCGAAGTGATGATTGCTGTGCAACCATGAGTCCTGAATTTTGACGTTGCCGCCGATGAGGTGGACGTTGTCGACCACGTCGTGGACGTTAACCCTAGTCAGGGTCAGATTCTCTCCGACTATGCCCATGGTGCCATTGTGGGCAGTCAGATCAGTCCACTCGTTGTAGATTTCCGAGTCCTCGATCAGCGTGCCTGTAACGCCGGCATCAACTTGAATCAAGCCGTCACCGTCACTGTTTTGGCCGCGGACGCGAGTATTCCTGATGATTACGCCATTTGCCTTTATCCTAATCTTGCCGACAAAGTCCAATCCGCTAATGATCTGCTTGGGTTCGGTAATTACTAGCTTCTGGCTCGCCGGGGCATTGAGCACGAGTTTGTTGCGCAGAGCAACAGGAACGCCGGTCGTGTTGGCGTTGATGTTGGTTGTCGGCTGAGCTGCAGCGGCCCGCGTGGTGAAGTTGATCTTGGCGGTGCGGGTTCCTTCGACACCGGTGGCATCAATTGCCGAAACGGTGAACACGTGCTTTGTATTCGGCTTGAGTGCGTTGATCATGATGCCGGTGCTGGCTGCGGCCGGGAAAATCACGGCACTCGTGGTTGCACTATCTTCGCGGTAGTCGACTCGGTACTTAGCCGCGCCCGCAACCTTGTTCCAGGTGATATCGGTGCCAGGGCCGGCAGCGCTCGGGGCTGCCTCGACGCCGGTGGGCGCCGTCAACTTGGTCGTGGTGAACTTCAACGTAGCTGAACGCTTACCTTCGACACCCTTCGAATTTAGGGCAGAGACGGTGTAGACGTACTTGGTGCTTGGCTTTAGGCCCGTGAGTGTCACATTGGTCGTGGCCGGCAACAGGGTTTTTGTTGTGGTCACTGCCTCCTCGCGGTAGACGACCCGATACTTGGCCGCGCCAGAAACCTTGGCCCAAGAGATTGTGGCGCTTAGCGCTTTTGGTGTGGCCTTGATGCTCCCCGGAACGGCTAGCGTGGTTGCTGCGCCTGCCGAACTGGCATTGAATGTCAAGGTTGCAAGTACGACAAGAATGCCTGTAACCAACCCGACTAATTTCTTGCATGACGACGAAGTCATCGATTTTCCCCTATCCCCATTTGATGCTCGCCAATTGCGAGCCTCCATTTGCGGAGAGCGCATGTTGCGTCCGCGGACCGCACCCTACTCGTTGGTAACTATCGACGCGTTTGGGGGATCGTTTCCGGGTGTGCGTCAAACGAAAAGATCCGCACCGGAAACCGGTGCGGATCTACGCGTACCCCCAACGGGATTCGAACCCGTGCTACTGCCGTGAAAGGGCAGCGTCCTAGGCCGCTAGACGATGGGGGCCTTACAGCGAAAACATCATAACCGAAGACCCGATTGCGTTGACCCATCGGCCTACGATTAGGCCATGTTCGAAATCGACGAGGACCGTTTCGAAGCGCTCGTCGTGGAGGCGCTAGAGAAGGTCCCCGAGCATTTGAAGGCGCGAATGGTCAACGTTGCTCTCTTTATCGAAGACGACGCACCCGCGCATGACCCGCATCTGTTAGGCCTCTACGACGGGATTCCGTTGACCGAACGAGACTCTGGTTATGCGGGCGTCATTCCCGACCGAATTTTCGTCTACCGAAACCCCACCTTGGCCATTTGCGAAACTGAAGCGCAGGTGATCGAGGAAGTGCGGATCACCGTCGTTCACGAAATCGCGCACCATTTCGGTATCGATGACGACCGACTCCACGAACTCGGCTATGCCTGAAATCCGAAGAGCAGCCGACCGGTTCCACACCAGCGGCGAAGGAACCGACACCTGGCATTCGTTCTCCTTCGGTCGCCACTATGACCCCGAAAATATCGGCTTCGGTCCGATCGTGGCGATCAACGAAGAGCAGCTCGCACCAGGTGCCGGTTACGACGAACACCAGCACAGCGACGCCGAAATCGTCACCTGGGTGCTCGAGGGAACGCTGGCTCATGAAGATTCGACGGGAAACGGTGGCCAGATCAGGCCAGGAACTGCCCAACGACTCAGTGCGGGCACCGGAGTAACCCACGCCGAACGAAACGCCAGTGCGAGTGAACCGCTGACGTTCGTTCAGATGATGCTGCGAAGCACTAACGAAGCAGATCCGCAATATGACCTAAGGCAGATCCCGGTCGGCGCTGGGCTGCATGAAACGGTTGAGATGCACTCGCCCGCCCGGCTGCAAGTAGCGCGGCCGACCACCGCAAAACCGCTCGAAGTGGAAGTTGTCAGTGGGGCGTTGATTCATGTCACCGCCGGAGAAATCTACTGTGCTGGCGAACGGCTCGGCAAGGGTGACGAGATTCGGATTTCGGCTGCAGGCGCCGTCCAAATAGTTGGAACGGAGCCGGCCGAGGCGCTCGTCTGGCTCGTGGAACTGTCAAGACGGGGTTAGCCTGCAAATATGCAGGGTTGGCAGCAGCATGAACGTGCAACCGCAGCCCTGCTTGCTTCTTGGCACCAACTTGATCCGGGTCAACCGGTACGTCTAGCCAAACCCACGTCGAATTTGTTTCGCCCCCGTGCCAGCACCGAAACACGCGGCCTCGATGTAGCGGGCCTCGACGGAGTCATCGAGATCGATGTGTCGGCGCGAACTGCCCAGGTTCAAGGCATGTGCACCTACGAAGACCTCGTGGAAGAAACTCTTGACCACGGCCTAGTGCCCACTGTCGTCCCACAACTGCGAACAATCACCCTCGGTGGCGCAGTCACCGGGCTCGGAATCGAATCGACCTCGCTTCGGCTCGGACTGCCGCATGAGGCCGTCGAAGAAATGGAGATTCTCACCGGCGCAGGCGAACTAGTCGCCGCCCGGGCAGACAATGAACACCGTGAACTTTTTGCCGCCTTCCCCAACTCCTACGGCAGCCTCGGATACGCAATCCGGCTGAAGATCTCGCTTGAGCCAGCTCCGCAGCACGTGCGCCTTCGGCACGTTGAGTTCCTCAATGCCACCGAACTGGCCGCCGCGATCGAAGCGATCGCCGAAACCGGCCAGTACGAGGGCATCCGCGTCGATGCCGTTGACGGAACGAGTTTTGACCCGACTGAGTTGTATCTGACTTTGGCTGAATTTGTCGACGGTGCGGGACCGACCAGCGACTACGGCGGCGACCAGATTTATTACCGCTCAATCAGGACGCGAACGGCTGATGTGCTGACCATGCGCGACTATCTGTGGCGCTGGGACACCGACTGGTTTTGGTGTTCGGCCGCGTTCGGTGCCCAAAACAAACTCGTGCGCAGGATTTGGCCGCGGCGCTATCGGCGAAGCGACGTCTACCACCGACTCGTCCATCTCGACAGCAAGATCGGGCTGAGCCAACTGCTGGACCGGGTAAAGGCGATTCCTGGTCGAGAACGGGTCATCCAAGACATCGAAGTCCCACTAGATCGGCTGCCAGAATTCTTGGCTTGGTTTGATCGAGAGATTGGGATGCGTCCGGTTTGGCTGTGTCCGTTGCGCACGCAACAAAGGTGGCCTACGTACCCGTTAGAGCCGAACAAGACGTACGTAAACGTCGGGTTCTGGGGAACCGTTGTGGTGCCGGCTGACTCCGAACCAGGCGCCGTGAATCGTCAGATCGAAACCGAGGTACACCGACTTGGCGGACACAAGTCGCTTTATTCGGAGTCCTTCTACGACCCGGTCGACTTCAGTTCCCTTTACGACACCGCCGGTCTAGACCGGATAAGGAAGCAGTACGACCCAGATTCAAGGCTGAGTTCGCTATACGAAAAGGCGGTACGAAACTCATGAGTGTCATAACTGATCAGAAAATGACCATCGCATCGGCGTTCACGGCTCTGCTCCGTGATGACCCGACTTTCAGTTTCGTTGCCTACGACGGCAGTTCCGCCGGGCCATCGGATTCGCCGATCCAGCTTCGGTTGAACAACGAACGCGGGCTGGCGTATCTGCTGACCGCTCCTGGCGACTTGGGGTTCGCGCGCGCCTACGTTGCTGGCGACTTGGAACTACTCGGTGTACACCCGGGGAACCCATATGAGGCGATGAAGCTTCTCTTGCACCATGTCCAGTTCCGGATGCCGTCGGCCGCGCAGACGATCCAAATTCTGCGAAGCTTGGGGCTTTCAAGCCTCAAGCCGCCACCCCCGCCAGCCGAGGAGCATCTGCCCAAGTGGCGCCGTGCCGTCGAAGGTTTGCGCCACAGTAAAGAACGCGATGCCGGGGTGATCGAACACCACTACGACGTGTCGAACCGGTTCTACGAGTTGGTGCTCGGGCCATCGATGACCTACACGTGTGCGGTCTTTCCAGTCGATACCGCAACCCTTGAACAGGCTCAAGACGAAAAATACGACCTCGTCTGCCGAAAGCTCGACCTCAAGCCGGGCGACCGACTTTTGGATTTGGGTTGTGGCTGGGGGTCGATGGTTCGGTTTGCCGCGCGCAACTATGGCGTTCGCGCCTTGGGGGTGACTTTGTCGGCAGAGCAGGCCGCCTGGGCAGCGAGCGAGATCGACCGTCAGGGGTTAGGTGCGACCGCCGAAGTGAGGCACTGCGATTACCGCGACGTTGCCGAAACCGGGTTCGATGCGGTCAGTTCGATTGGTCTGACTGAGCACATCGGGGTGAAGAACTACCCCGCCTATTTCGGGTTCGCGCGCGACCGGCTAAAGGTGGGCGGCCGAATGCTCAACCACTGCATAACTCGGCCAGATAACAACTCGCGGGCGTTGGCCGGTCAGTTCATCGACCGGTATGTGTTCCCAGACGGCGAACTGACCGGTGCTGGCAGGATCGTCACCGCAATGCAGAATGCTGGCTTTGAGGTTCGTCATCTGGAGAACCTGCGCGAACACTATGCACTCACCTTGACGCAGTGGTGCGAGAATCTTCAGACCCACTGGGACGAGGCGCTAGCTGAAGTCTCGATCGGTCGAGCGCGCGTCTGGGGTCTATACATGGCCGGATCCAGGTTGGCGTTCGAGCGAAACGAGATCGAACTACATCACGTGCTGGGGGTGAACACCGGTCCCGAAGGGGACGCCTCCTACCCCCTGAGAGTTGGGTTTTAATGCGGATCGCAACCTGGAACGTGAACTCGCTGCGGAGTCGAATCGACCGAGTAACCGGCTGGCTTGAGCGCCACGACGTCGACGTTCTGGCAATCCAAGAAACCAAATGCCGCGACGACCAGTTCCCTAGTGCCGAGTTGACTTCTCGCGGCTACGAGTACGCGCACGTCGGGCTGAACCAGTGGAACGGGGTCGCAATAATTTCCCGAGTCGGCCTCACCGACGTCGACGCGACCTTCTCGGCCGACCAGCCGACCTATGAAGATGTGCTTGAACCGCGTGCGGTCGGTGCGAACTGCGGCGGAATCCGAATGTGGAGTCTGTATGTGCCTAACGGCCGCGAACTAGACCACGCGCACTACGCCTACAAACTCGACTGGCTCGCCAAACTCCGAGCAGCCGGCGCGAGTTGGCTCGCGGCCGACCCGGCGGCGCAAATTGCGCTGACCGGCGACTGGAATGTCGCACCGACCGACGACGACGTCTGGGATCCAACCGTCTTTGAAGGCAAGACGCACACTTCCGAACCAGAGCGTGCGGCGTTCAATGCGATTGTGGACGCCGGCTATGCCGATCTGGTGCGCCCCCACACGCCAGGACCTGGCGTCTACACCTACTGGGATTATCGAGCGTTGCGATTCCCTAAACGTGAAGGAATGCGGATCGACTTCTTGCTAGGCACCCCAGCACTGGCAGCGCGGGTCGAAACCGCTTGGATCGATCGGGAGGAGCGCAAAGGCAAGGGAGCAAGTGACCACGCCCCCGTCGTCGTGGACCTGATCTGATTGCTCAGGTGTTGTCGGCCGACTTGCGACTGCGGGCCTCGTCCACGCCGAGTTTGATCAGAATGAACGGGACAAGCAGGCTGGCGACGGCCGCAGCAAACCAAACAATCACTGCCGCGACGAACCAAGTGCTCAAACCCTCGATGGTGACTGAATTGCCCAAGTAGGTTGCGACCAGCAACGCGACAAGTGTCGAAACGATTCCCACGCCACCGAGAAAAGCATCCGCGTTTCGCTTGACCACCACGAAGATGAAGGGCGTCAAGATCGCTTGGCAAAGCGCAAAAATAACCACTGTGAGGGCCAAGCCTGATGCGGTAACGGTCATTCCATCGAGGAAGTAGTCGGCAACCAGCAGGCCGATCGCGGCCGAAATCAAGTTTACGCCCGCGCGGATAAGAAGTCGGATCATGCCCTGACAATATGCCCCAGTTGCGGTGATGGCTATTCAGACTCGTCGACGGTTAGGCATTCGTGGTCAACTTGGCCGGTCCGAAACGCTGCCCGCCCGACCATGTGGGCTGAAACCGGCGCAGTCAGAAGTTGGAACAGGGCAACGACAAAGATCAGAGTCAGGTCGCTGATGCTGTCTAGCCGAACGGCCAGTCCGGCAAGGATCAACAGCAGGCCGAGAGTTTGCGGCTTGGTGGCCGCGTGCATTCGGGTGAGCACATCGGGGAACCGCACAACACCGACCGAAGCAACAAAAGCGAAGCCCGCCCCGGTTATCAGCAAAGTTCCCGAAAGCAAGTCTCGGAAAAGTTCGAGGTTCATCGGCCAGCCCCGGCTTTCGAACCGGCGTAGCGAGCGACGGCCACCGAGCCAAGGAAAGCAACCAGCGCCAGCGCGATCAGAATCGGCAAGGTTGTGCTGTGTTTACCGAGTGCCGCTTCGACTCCGATCGCACCCACGCAGGCGGCCACGAAGACATCGGCCGCTACCGTGCGGTCGAGCATGGTTGGACCCCGCACGATCCGGAACATGCAGAGCATGCCGGTAAGTCCCAGCAGGATCGCGCAAACTATCCCAACAGCGGTCATGAGCCCTCCTGAAGTCGTCGTTCGCTCTCGGCAACTTCGGCGTCGGTGCCGATTGCCTTTAGCAGTCGATGTTCCTGTGCCCGTGCTTTAAGTCGTGCTGAATCGGCGTCGGCGGTGTCTTTGCAGTCCAGCACATGCAGCCACAGTCGCCTTCCAGCTGAGTCCAGTTCGATTAGCAAAGAACCGGGCACCAGTGAGATGAGTTCACCGGTTAGGGTCTGGCGCAGTTCCGACGAACTGACTAGGTCGATTCGAATCACGGCGCTTCGCGGTGGTGCGCCGGGTCGAAGTGCAAGCCAGGCAACATGAAAGCTGGCGATAACCAGGTCGACCAAGAATCGCGCGACCAGCACCACTGCTGGCCACAGTCTGAACGCACCAGAAACCGATACGTGGGGGAACGGGAAGATCGCGACAACGAGGCAACTGACGAGCACGCCACTCACAAGGTTTATGGGGTTCAGTTCTCCCCAGAGCAGCACCCAAATCAAGGTCAGCCACACGAGCACCGGAACGTGCCAGAGCCTTAGTCCGCGAACGCGTTCAGGCATTGCCCAACACCGCCTGGATGTAGCTCGTCGGATCTGAGAGTTCGACGGCAGCGCGTTCGCAGAGTTGGAACATCGGCCCTGCTAGCAGCGTCAACGACAACATCACTGCGCCAAGGGCCACCGTTGGTAGTGCCATCCGAAGAGGCAACCGAGCATCCTCGCTTGCCTCGGTCCAGCTGGTTTCGCGTTGCGTCATGGTCGAAACCCCGCTGCCGCCGTAAAGGGAGCCGCCGGCACTTTCTGGAGCCAGCGGAACAGGGGTGTCGGCCTCGTATTCGCCTAGGGGTTGCCAGAACGCGCGGTTCCAAATCTTGGCCATGGCGTAGAGGGTGAGCAGGCTTGTCGCGATTGCGGCAACAACGGCCGCAAATGCGAGTGGGGTTCCGTCGGCCGCACCGCCTTGAAGAATGGCCAACTTCGCTAGGAATCCAGAGAACGGGGGAATCCCGGCCAAGTTCATCGCGGGCACGAAGAACATCAGCGCGAGCAGTGGGGCGTGCCGAGCTAGGCCCCCGAGCAGATCCAAGTTGGTGGTCCCGGACCGGAACTCGACTAGTCCGGCCACGAGGAACAACGTCGTCTGCACCGTGATGTGGTGGACGATGTAGAAGATTGCGCCGGCGATGGCCAGTTCAGAACCAATAGCAATACCAAAGAGCATGAACCCGATATGGCTGACAAGAGTGAACGAAAGGACACGTTTGATGTCTGACTGGGCGATTGCGCCCAAGATGCCGATCACCATTGTCAGGATCGCCGCCCAAAGCAAGAGCGTCTTGGCCTGATCGCCGGGGAAAAGTAGCGTCTGGGTTCGCAAAATGGCGTAGACGCCGACCTTGGTCAGCAGGCCCGCGAACACCGCCGTGACTGGAGCTGGCGCGGTTGGGTAGGAGTCGGGGAGCCACGCCGAAAGCGGGAAGACCGCCGCCTTCACGCTGAAAGTGACCAACAGCAGCAGCTGCAAAAGGAGGGCGACGTCCGGATTGAGTTCGGGGATTCGCTGAGCAAGTTGCGCGAAGTTCACCGTCCCGGTCGCTGCGTAGACGGCCGCAACCGAGATCAAGAAGAGCGCAGAGGAAACCAACGAGATGACGATGTAGATCGTCCCTGATCGGACTCTGGCTTCGGTACCGCCAAGAGTGATCAGCACAAATGACGAAGCCAGCAGGACCTCAAAACCGACAAATAGGTTGAAGAGGTCTGCCGACAAGAACGCGTTGGAGACGCCAGCGTTCAGCACCAAAAAGGTCGGATAGAAGACCGAAAGCGGAGTGTCGCGACCGAACTCGACGATGCCTTGGCCGATCGAATACATCAGCACGCACAACGTCACGATGGACGAAGTCAGCAGCAGTAGAGCGCTGAAGCGATCGGCTACCAAACTTATGCCGATGTCGGCGGGCCAACCACCAACATTGAAAGACTGCGGCCCGTATTTGTCTGCCCTGAACAGCAAAGTTGCCGCCGCCGCGACGCTCAGCGACAAGATGATGATGCTGATCAGTCGTTGAGCGGCCGCAAGCCGGCCGAAAGCGAGGCACAAGCCGGTGCCGAGAAGCGGCAGGATCACCGGCGCGAGGACCAGTTGGTTTAGCAGGGTGTCGATCATTGGTCGCTCCCCTCGTAGGCCTCATCGGGAAGTTGAGTGTCGTCACCGTCGTCGAAGGTCGCCGAGGCCAGATCGCGTTCGGCACGTCGACGGATCAGGTCGTCTTCGAGGTCGTCTTGGACGTCGTCGGTGCCGGTCAACTGCCAAGCTCGATAGGCCAAGGCAAGTCCAAACGCGGTGGTTCCCAGCAAGATCACGATCGCAGTCAAAGCCATTGCTTGAGGGAGTGGGTCTGACATGGGTTCGTCAGTTATCCCGAGGATCGGCGCGGCTCCGGCCGGACCTGAAACCACTAGGAACAGTGCGTTTAGGCCGTTGCCGATCAGGACGAACCCGATCAAGATTCGCGTCAGGCTCCGCTCGAGCACCAAGGTAACGCCGGCGGCGACCAAGATGCCGACGACTGCGATTAAGGCAAGGTTCGCGCTCATGAATTCACCTGCGCTTTCGCTGCGGCATTCTCGGTCTCGATGTGGTCGTCGATGCCGCTGCCAAGACTGCGCAAGACGTCTAGGGCCAGGCCCACGACCACGAGGTAGACGCCAATGTCGAAGAACACCGAGGTCACCACGTGAAGTTCGCCCAGCAGCGGAATGGAGACGTCGAAAATGGCACTTTGTAGGACCTCGCCACCAACCAAGGTGGGTATCAAGCCGGCAAGCGCAGCGGTAGCCAAGCCCAAGCCAAGGACGACGCCGGCATCGATTGGCGCCGCGTTGTCGAGTTCCTCGCGGCCACCGGCAAGGTAGCGGATCATCAGGGCGAGTCCGGCGATCAGTCCGCCGGCAAAGCCGCCGCCGGGGGAGTTGTGGCCCGAGAGCATGAGGTAGATCGAGTAGACAACCACCGTATGAAAAATCAACCGGGTGATGATTTCGAAGACGATTGAGCGGCGTTGTTCGGGCAAGTTCGCGGCCAGCCACGAGGTGGAGTCCGCTGTGGCGATCTGCGGTGGCCGTTCGGTCTTGGCCGAGCGGTCTGTCAACAAGAAGATGAGGCTGGCGATGCCGGTTGCGGCAACGACCAGAACGCTCAACTCGCCGATGGTGTCCCACGCGCGAATGTCGACGAGAGCGACGTTGACGATGTTCTTGCCGCCACCGTACTCATAGGCCGGCCCGGCCCAGTGGGCCGAAATTGGGGTGTTACTGCGCGCGTTTACTGCGACCACCGCGAAGCCGGAGACTGCTAGTCCAACGGTGCCGCCGATGCTGACTCGAACCCACCTAGACAGGTTGAATGGGCGATCAGAAAAGAACGGCGGCAAGCGCCGCAACACGAGCACGAAGGTGACTAGGACGAAGGTTTCGACTAGGACTTGGGTGAGGGCTAGGTCGGGGGCGCCATGGGCAACAAACAAGATTGCGGTCCCGTAACCGGTTACCCCGAGCAGCAGCACCGCACGCATTCGACCGCGTGAGCGGACGGTCAAAACGGCCGCGGTGACGATACAGGTCGCGCCAACAAGTTGAAGTGGGTTGTCGGCCAAGTAGATAGCTGGCTTCTGCCAAGCCTGCACTAGGGCGACACCGGGGACCAGCACCAAAGTGATCATGATGATGCCGAGGTAGACCGGCAGGGAACCCCGTTGCGTCCTTGCCGTGACTTCGATCGCGAGTCGGTCGAGGCCGCGCATGACAAGTTGGTAGCCGCGCTCGGCCTCGGGCAGCGGCAGTCGATCTACCAGCGCGTGTTGGGCGGCCGCCACTGGTCGGCGCCAGTAGAACAAAAGCAGGCCGCCGACGAGGCACACTGCCGACAGGCCAACGGCAGGCGTTAGCCCGTGCCAGAGAGTCAGCACCCCATGATGCTTTCCGGCCGGGAACTGGCTCGAATAGGTCGAAAGGTGCTCAGTCAGGTAGGGGCCAGAGAGTCCGCCAACCAAACTGAACCCAGCCAGGATCGCCGGCACGGCGGTGAAGGCTGGCGAGAAATCTCGAGGGGTGCAGGGCTCGACACCGGGCTTGTTGGCGAACGCTCCCCAAACGAATCGGGCGGAGTAGGCCGTGGTCAGAATCGAGCCAGCCACGATGCCGACGAGCGCCGAGTTGCCCCAGCCGCCCCAGCCAAGGTCGGCCCCAAGGTCAGCGAAGGCCGTGAGCGCTGCCTCTTTGGCGGTGAAGCCCAACGTGGGCGGAATGCCTGCCATCGAAGCAGCAGCAATGACGGTGGTGATAAATAGCATCGGCCGCGCGGCTCGCATGCCAGACAGGTCGCGCAAGTCGCGAGTTCCTACCGAACGGTCGATCACGCCGACCACGAGGAATAACGAGGGCTTGAACAGCGCGTGTGCGCACACCATCGCCAAACCGGCGAAGGCCGCCGATTGGGTGCCGGCCCCGACCACCGCGATCAGGAAGCCAAGTTGGCTGACCGTGCCGTAGGCCAGCAGCAGCTTGATGTCGTATTGGCGAAGTGCTCGCAGCCCACCGATCAGCATGGTGGCGATGCCGAGTCCAACTAGGGTTGGGCGCCAACCTGGCGTGCTTGCGAACGTCGGCGCCAGCAATGCCACGAGGTAGACGCCGGCCTTCACCATCGCGGCGGCGTGCAGGTAGGCACTCACCGGAGTGGGCGCGGCCATCGCGCCGGGTAGCCAGAAGTGGAACGGGACCAAGGCCGACTTAGAGATCGCCCCGACCAAGATTAGCGACACCGAAACGGTAAGTGCCGTGCTCGGGGAGGGGGCGTTTGCGAGGATCTCACTGATTTGGGCAGTGCCGGTCAGCTGGTGCAATCC
>JAKPAQ010000617.1 GCA_029779385.1 Actinomycetes bacterium
CAGGTACCGATCCGGCCGTGCGCGCTAAATGGACCGAGGAGCTCCAGCGGCTTGGGGCGTCGGCACTCCACCAGCTCCTGGCCGAGCGAGACCCGGCGGCGGCGGCTCAAATTCTGCCGACCAACGGCAGGAGAATCGTTCGAGCACTGGAGGTCGGCGAAATCACCGGTGAGCCTTTTGTGGCGACGCTGCCGGACTATCGGTCGATTTACTCGAACCTGACGATGGTCGGTCTAGACGTCGACCGAGCCGTACTCGACGAACGAATCGATCAGCGAGTTGATCAAATGTGGGCCGACGGACTGGTCGGCGAAGTCGAGTCGCTGCCAGGCCTTGCGGGCTCGCGGACCGCGTCTCGGGCGTTGGGCTACCAGCAGGTGCTCGCGTATCTGGCCGGCGATCTCACCGCCGACGAGGCGCGCGCCGAGATCAAGTCCGGGACGAAGAAATTCGCTCGGCGCCAAGACCGGATGATGCGCAAGGATCCTCGAATTCACTGGATCGAATACGACGCCAGCAACGCGGTTGAGCAGGTCCTGAGCTTGGTTGATTCGGCTCCATCGGACCTTGCCCCGTAGGCTGTCGCCATGGAATTTACGTGGTACAAGGGCCATGGCACCGAGAACGATTTTGTGCTGCTGCCAGATCACGACGGTTCCATCCACGGTGAGTTGTCCCCGGAGTTCGTCGCCGCACTGTGCGACCGCCGCCGCGGACTCGGTGCCGACGGTCTAATCCGGGTTATCCGCAGTACCTCGCTTGGACACAACTCGCCGGCCGAATGGTTCATGGACTACCGCAATGCTGACGGTTCGGTCAGTCAAATGTGTGGCAACGGAATTCGGGTGATGGCCCGCTTCCTGCTGGATCAAGGCCTAGTGGAAGGGCCACAGTTTTCGATCGATACTCGCGATGGCTTGAAGTTCATGACCGTCGAGGGGGAGAACCTGACGGTCGACATGGGTGCTTGGACGCTCGGCGGTACTAGTTCAGTATCGGTCGAGGGTCGAAAGTTTGACGCCACTGAGGTGCACACCGGAAATCCGCATGCGGTGGCGTTCGTTGACTCGATTGCCGATGCCGGTGCACTTATCGAACAGCCAGGATTCGACCAGTCGGTGTACCCGGCCGGGGTCAATATCGAATTCGTGGAGCGGGTCAACGCGCGCCACATTCGGATGCGCGTCCACGAACGAGGATCAGGCGAAACTAGGTCATGTGGCACGGGGGCCTGTGCGGCCGCGATTGCCACGGCCAAGGACGACGGTGTCGTTCACGGCCACCTGAACCACGGCCACAGCGAACCGGTGCAGTACCGCGTCGACGTTCCCGGCGGAACGTTGGCCATCACCGTTTCTTCTGACCGAACGCTACTAACCGGTCCCGCCGAGATTTTTGCTGGCGGGACGATGGAGATCTTAGTTTGAACGAGCAAGACCCAAACACTGGTGAACTGGACCTGCAAGATCGGTCCTCGCTTCGGCGCGTGGCCGGGCTATCGACCGAACTAGAGGACATTTCCGAGGTCGAATATCGCCAACTGCGACTTGAGCGAGTCGTGCTTGTTGGCGTATGGACTGAAGGCACAGTCAAGGACGCCGAAAACTCCTTGATCGAACTGGCCGCGTTGGCCGAAACCGCCGGCTCGGAGGTGCTGGCCGCGCTGATCCAGCGTCGAGCCAAACCAGACCCGGCCACGTTCATCGGCAGCGGCAAAGTTGAGGAACTGCGTGAAGTGGTGCAGTCCAGCGGCGCAGATACCGTCATTTGCGATGGCGAACTTGCGCCAAGCCAACTGCGAAACCTGGAAGACCGAGTCAAGGTAAAGGTCGTCGACCGGGTCGCGTTGATCCTGGACATCTTCGCTCAGCACGCCAAGAGCGCCGAGGGCAAGGCGCAAGTCGAACTAGCGCAACTGCAGTACCAGACCCAGCGACTGCGAGGTTGGGGCCAGAGCCTGTCACGACAGGCCGGCGGTCGGGCCGCGGGCGGCGAAGGAATTGGCGGTCGCGGGCCAGGTGAGACGAAGCTAGAAACTGACCGTCGGCGCATCCAAGCGCGGATCGCGAAGTTGCGTCGTGAACTCGCCGGTTTGAAAGGCACGCGCGAAACGAAACGTGCAGATCGAAAGCGTCACAAGATCGCCTCGGTGGCCATCGCTGGCTACACCAACGCTGGTAAATCGAGCCTGCTGAACCGGCTGACTGGCGCCGGAGTCTTGGTTGAAGATGCCCTGTTCGCGACTCTGGATCCGACTACTCGCCGGGCTGAGACGTCAGACGGACGGATCTACACCTATACCGACACGGTCGGTTTCGTTCGGCACTTGCCGCACCAACTGGTTGAGGCTTTCCGGTCGACTCTCGAGGAAGTGGCTGACGCGGATCTGCTCCTGCATGTGGTCGACGGTTCGCATCCGGACCCGCAGGGCCAGATTGGCGCGGTTCGTGAGGTCCTCAGCGACATCGACGCGATGAGTGTGCCCGAGATCATCGTTGTGAATAAGGCTGACGAAGCCGATCCGGTGGTGGTGGCCGCGATCTTGGCGAACGAACCGCGCGCAGTTGTGGTGAGTGCGCGTACCGGCGAAGGCGTAGACGAGCT
>JAKPAQ010000618.1 GCA_029779385.1 Actinomycetes bacterium
CCCAACCCGGTGGCGCACGCCGGTTTCTTTATTTCCCTTGCCTAGACTCGCATGGTGAAGTTCTCGGATTTTCGACTCGTAGTCGCGTTTTTTGCGGCGCTCGTGCTGGCCTCGTGTACTGCGGGCGACGGCACCGGCAAGAGCCCGCTAACTGCCCTCGCGCAAAAAGATCCTTTGACGATCTCAGTGAGCGTGGCAGACGGCGCCAGCGCCGTACCTGTTGACGAACGAGTTTTCGTCGATGGGTTTGATGGCCAATTGGAATCTGTGAAGTTGGAGACCGCTGGCCAAGAACCCATCCCCGGAACTATCCACGGTGTTCGTTGGACAGCAGACGAACTGCTGGAGCCAGGCGTCAAATACGTTGTAACCGCCAGCGGTACCGGTGACGACGGAAAGATTGTGACGAAGCAAACTTCATTCACCACTCAAGCTTTGCCGCTAGATAAACAGACCTATCCTTCGATTGCGCCGCTGGCGGGGGAGACCGTTGGAGTCGGCATGCCGGTGATCGTGAGCTTCGATGTTGCGGTTAAAGACCGAGCAGCGTTCGAGAAGAACATGACGGTAACGGCCACTCCTGCTACCGAGGGCGGTTGGTATTGGTTGAGCGACCACAAAGCACATTGGCGGCCGAAGGATTTTTGGCAGCCCGGCACCCAAGTTTCAGTTGACCTGGCCCTGAACAGCGTGCCCGCAGGCGACGGTGTCTACGGTCAGCAAGATCAACACCTGAGCTTCAAGATTGGCCGATCGGTGGTTTCGGTAGTCGATATCAAGCGGCACACCATGGCCGTAGCTATCGACGGCACTGCGGCGAAGACCATTCCGGTTTCGACTGGAGATGCCAAGAACAAGACCCGCGAAGGCATCAAGGTCGTCATGGAGAAGTTCGCTTCGGTGAACATGGATGCGGCATCTACCGGGGTGGACTCAACTGACCCCGGCTACTACAACCTCTCGGGCGTGAAGTGGGCTATGCGGGTGACCAACACGGGCGAGTTCATCCATGCCGCTCCCTGGTCTGCCTCCTTCCACGGCCGGGCGAACGTCAGTCACGGTTGTGTCGGGATGAGCACCGAGAACGCCGCGTGGCTTTACCGGCAATCAAAGCGCGGTGACGTAATCAAGTTCGTTGGCAGCGGCCGCAAACTAGAGCCGGGGAACGGCTGGACGGACTGGAACCGGTCGTGGGACGACTGGCTCCAAGGTTCGGCACTGGCCACCGCCTCCACCGCAGCCACCGCATCGGCTGCTGTGTCCTGATCGGCTCAGGTAGACCTAGATGTCCGCCTAGGATTCACGGTCCGTTCATCTAAGACACCTTTTCTACCCAGTTGGGCACTCTAGATTCTCTTCGTTGTCATCAACAGATGAGTCTCGTGGAGGATTTGTGTCAACCGTTGTACCGACCCGCGCCCCTGGCGCGCCCGCGGCAACCCCACGCAGCATCGCCGGGGGACATGCGGGCGCAGATCGGGTGTTTGTGGTCGCTATGCGAGCGACCGCCACCACTGTTCTGCTGATCACCGGCGGGATTGGTCTGTTTCTAGCGTGGCAGGCCGTGCCGACGCTGCGCCGCTACGGTTTCTCCTTCTTCACCGAGACTCAGTGGGAGCCTGATGCCGACGTAGTTGGCATCGGTTCAGTTCTAGTGGGCACATTTTCGGTGGCCCTGGTTGCGCTGGTCGTGGCCTTCCCGCTGGCCCTGGCTACTGCGCTATATATCAACGAGTACGCGCCGGCTCGGTTTAGTGGAATGTTGGTTTCGCTAGTCGATCTGATGGCTGCGGTACCGAGCATCATCTACGGCCTTTGGGGTTTCTTCCTGATGCAGCCGCATGCGAGCGCAGTTGCCCTGTGGCTGCATCAGCACTTGGGGTTTCTGCCGTTCTTTCGCGTCCATGCCGACCCGAACGCTGCGGTTTGGGAACAGAGCAGATATACCGCTTCGGCCTTTATCGCCGGACTTGCCGTCGCGATGATGGTGATTCCAATGGCGTGCGCCGTGATGCGACAAGTATTTAGCCAAGCCCCACTCGGCGAGCGCGAAGCGGCCTACGCCCTTGGCGCGACGAAGTGGGGCGTCATCAAATCGGTCGTCTTGCCGTTCGGTCGCGGCGGAATCATCGGCGGCACGATGCTCGGCCTCGGCCGCGCGCTGGGTGAAACGATCGCGGTGCTGTTGATTATTTCGCCGGCGTTTGTGCTCAAATTCCGCATGTTGGAGATCGGCACAAACACGGTCTCGGCGCTTATCGCTGGACGTTTTGGCGAGGCCAACGGCGGGCAACTCTCGGCACTGTTGACCGCAGGGTTCGTGCTGTTCGTCATCACGCTGATCATCAATACCTTGGCCGCGATCGTCGTCGCTAGGAGTCGCTCTGGCGCTGGGACGGACGCATGAGCACCTCAGTTGTTCGACCGGAACCGGCCATCGCCCAACCGCCGACGAAAACCCGGGCACTGGCAACTGTCACCGCTGAAGATCGTTTCGTCGAGCTCGGTTCGTGGGTGGGTGGATTTGCCCTCGCCTGGCTCCTGAACACGAAACTATTGCCATGGTCGGGCGGCTTGGCGTTGGCGCTGACCACAATCGTGGCCGGACTGGTAGTACTGGCCGTTGCCACCTCGATTACCGAGCCGCGGCCGGTGGTCGTTGATCGCGTCGTAGCCGCATTGATCCACGTTGGGGCACTAATCGTTGGGCTGGCGTTGCTGTCGACGATCGTCTTCATCTTGGTGCGTGGATTTGCCGCACTGCCTCACGTGGCGCTGCTTACTCAAGACATGTCCGGCGTCGGACCCAGGGACGATTTCAATCGTGGGGGCATTCTGCATGCGATCGTCGGTTCGCTGATTCAAGTTGGCATTGCCATCGTGATCACGGTTCCGCTGGGTATCGGCACAGCCGTATTCATGACCGAAGTCGGCGGAAAATACGCCAGGATCGTGCGCACGGTGGTTGAAGCGATGACTGCTTTGCCCTCAATCGTCGCCGGACTGTTCATCTACACGGTCATGATCGTCACTCTTGGTCTTTCGCGATCCGGTTTGGCGGCTTCGTTGGCGCTGGCGGTGATGATGCTGCCGATTATTGCTCGCGCCTCAGACGTCGTCCTGTCGGTGGTGCCAGGCGGTCTGCGTGAAGCCAGTTTGGCGTTGGGCGCCTCCAGATGGCGAACCGTCTGGCATGTGGTGCTGCCGACCGCGCGGCCCGGCCTTGCGACCGCGCAGATTTTGGGTGTTGCTCGTGGAATCGGCGAAACCTCGCCTGTGCTGCTCACTTCGGGCGCGGCCGGATTCCTCGTACTTAATCCGACCGACGGCGTGATGAACTCACTGCCGCTATTTATCTACACGACCGTGCGAAGCGGCGAGCCGATGTATATCGCTCGTGCGTTTGCGGCCGCGACTGTCTTGTTGTTTATCGTGCTGATCCTGTTCGTGATGACTCGGTATCTAGCTCGCCCACGAAAGGGTTCCAGATGATTGTCAATCTTCGCCGAGGACGAATCTCGCGGCTTGGATTTGCCGCCGCGATCGTCGCACTCCTCACGCTTTCTTTTAGTCGTCCGGCCGAGGCTGCATATGCCCAAATCGAGGGTTCGGGTTCCACTTGGTCTGAGGTGATCGTCCAGCAGTGGATCGCTGACGTGAATGCCAACGGCATGAAGGTCACCTATAACGGCGGTGGTTCGTCTCAAGGCCGCAAAGCGTTCGCGCAGAACGTGACGGACTTTGGCATCACGGAGATCCCGTATCAGGGCAAGGACGAGTACGGAAACGCCGACACCGCGGGCAACCGCGAGTTCGCCTACATGCCGATCATCGCCGGCGGCACCGCGTTCTCCTACCAGATTCGCATTGGCGGAAAGCTGGTGAAGAATCTGAGGCTGTCGGGCGATACGTTGGCGAAAATCTTCACCAACAAGATCACCAACTGGAACGATCCGGCGATCGCCAAGGACAACAACGGCCGCAAATTCCCCTCGCTGAAAATCATCCCGGTCGTTCGCTCAGACGGCTCGGGCACGACGGCACAGTTCACCAGGTGGATGGATGCTCAGCATTCGGCGACTTGGCGCGGCTACTTTGGCAAGTCCGGGCTCACGTCCTACTACCCGCGAAAAGGCAACATGATTGCGGCAGCCGGATCTGACCAGGTAATGAATACGATTGCCGGCGCGGCCGGTAATGGGACGATCGGATACGTCGAGTACTCCTTCCCGGTAAACAAGAAGTTCCCGGTCGTGAAGATGCTCAACAAGGCCGGCTACTTTGTTGAACCGACGCAATACAACGTCGCCGTTGCGTTGACGAAAGCCCGGATCAACCAAGACAAGGGCTCTGATAAGTACCTGACGCAGATTCTTGACGGCGTCTATTCGGCCACTGATCCGAGGACTTACCCGCTGTCCTCGTATTCCTACATGTTGCTGCCTACCGGCTCGGCAGATCGTCGGATGACGACCCAAAAGCGGCAGACGCTTGCTGACTTCATGTTCTATTCGCTTTGCGAAGGGCAATCCAAAGCCGGCGCGTATGGGTACTCGCCGTTGCCGTTGAACCTGGTCAAGGCCGGATTCGACCAACTTAAGTTACTTAAGACCGCGGATTCGCAGGTTCAGATTGACGGCCGTGACGTCAAGAAGTGCAACAATCCGACCTTCGTCTCGGGGGACTTGTCGAAAAACAAACTCGCCCAGATCGCTCCCCAACCCGCCTCCTGCGACAAGGTCGGCGCTGGCCCATGTACCGGCGGAACGGGGGAGGCGCCAACGACAGTTGGTGACGCGAAATCTACGGGTACCTCTGCGGGTTCCACTAGCGGCGCAGGTCCGGACCCGGCCGCGGGCGTCGATGCCGGGACGGTTTCGCCCGATTCGACTGTTGCTGGCGGCGAACTCACCGGAAATGCCCAAGCGATTCCGGTGGAACTCGCCGCAGCCAGACCGGGCGAAACGCGCATCTTTGGCACTGTCGCGGCAGTTGAACTCCTGGCGATCATCCTTATCCCAGGTGCGGTGGCGGCGTTTCTTCGCCGGCGATCAAAGGTCGTGAAGTGATGACTAGAATTGTGCGATTCTTGTTCGCCGGGCTTTTGACCTTGGCGCTAGTTAACGTCGTTCCGCTTTCTGCCGACGCTAGCGAAGACAGTTCAGTGACTCGTACTAAGAAGGTTTCGCGAACCTTCGAAATCGACGGTGAACGGGTGACCGTGAGCGAAAACACCGTGAAGGTGACCGTCGATCACACGAAGAACTTGCGTGGCCGTGAGCGGGTCCAAATCAATTGGTCAGGAGCACGACCCAGTGGCGGGCGGGCATCGAGCCCGTTTGGCGAACGAGCGATGGCTCAGGAATATCCGGTTGTAATTTTGCAATGCCGCGGCGTCGATGATGAGTCGTTGCCGGCCGCTGAGCGGCTGAGCCAGCAGACGTGTTGGACTTCGACTTCACAGCAGCGTTTCCGGTCCAGCAGCGAACGATTGGCAATTTGGCGCCGAGACCCGTACGCGGCGGCGGCCGAACGTACCCAAAAGAGCGGAATTGACCCGTTCCCTACCAGTGGCTGTGACGACGCACCTAGCTTCTCGGCCCGCGCTATTGGATTCATCGCGGCCAGCGGGAAAGTATTCAACTCGTGCAGTTCTGACTCGATGGCCCCTGAGGCTGCCGTAGACGCGGCGCTTCCACCGGCCGAACAGGCCGCATTCACCGGCACGGACGGAACTGGCTCCACAAGTTTCGAAGTCCGAACTGCGACCGAGAACGGTTCACTCGGCTGCAGCGACCAAGTCGCCTGTTCGATCGTTGTCATTCCGATTGAGGGTGTTAGCTGCAGCGAGGGCGACAGTGTCTGCCAGCAGTCAGGCCGTTTCGCACCAGGTTCGAGCAACTTTGCCAGCGAGGGCGTCGATGCAGCGGTCTCCCCGGTGTATTGGTGGACTGAATCGAACTGGCGCAACCGAATCAGTATCCCGGTGTCTTTTGGTACGGCACCGAACGTTTGTGATGTGCTCGATTCGCGTGCGCCGACCGCGTTCTATGGGTCCGAACTCATTAGCCAAGCGGCGCTACAGTGGGCCCCCGCGTACTGCCTGAACAAGAAGCGGTTCAAATTCCAGCACAATCGCATGTCCGATGAAGCGGCATTCACCTTGATGGAGAAGGGTGAGGCGCCAGCGGCCCTAGTTTCTGGGCGTCGCGAACAGGATCTTGCACAACCGGTGGCTTTCGCGCCAACGGCCATAACTAGCTTTGCGGTTACTTACGTCATTGATCGTCCAGAAAATGCTGGCGAGTACGAGGGACTTCGCCTTACGCCTCGATTGCTGGCGAAACTGTTGACCCAGTCGTACACCGGTTCGTCATACGGTGCCCAGCACCCCGGAATGGGCGACAACCCAAGGTCAATCAACCAGGACCCGGAGTTCCGGGCGCTGAATCCGGGGTTGGACACGATTGATCGTGAGGCAGCAGCGTCTTTGCTGAGCCTGTCGGAGTCGTCGGATGTAATTACTTCGCTGACTTCCTATATCGCCAACGACGCTGAAGCGTCAGCATTTATTGCTGGCAAGGCGGACAAGTGGGGGATGGTGGTGAACCCCAGTTACGCGAAGCTGAAGCTCCCGGTAGCTGAGTGGCCACTTCTAGACACTTTCGTTCCCAAATACGAACTCGAATGCCAGCAACAAATAAAGACCCCATACTTCACCCAGTTGGCGGCACCGGTTTCCAGTCTTCGGACTATTGCCGAAGCCGTGCTGGACGGCTGGCCGAATGTTCAGACCAAGTGTGACCGTGCATCGAGCAGCGATCCGTATCGCTTCGGTCGAACTGATCGCCAAGGCGTTGGCGCTCGTTTCCTGATCGGCATAGCGAGCTTAGGTGATGCCGAGCGGCTTGGACTGAAAACCGCTGGCCTTCGCACGAGTTCAAACACCTGGGTTGTGCCGACCGAAAAGTCGATGGCGGCAGCAATCTCGACCTCCAAGCCGTCCGCATCGGTGCCAGGCCTTTTCGAAATGACAGCTAAGGGTTTGGCAAAGTCGCCTGCTGCTTACCCCGGCACGATGATCATTTCGACCGCTGCGCGCACATCCGGCGTTGAGCCGGCGACGGCAGCCAAAGTCGCCCAGTTCATCAAAATCTCTACCTCCGAGGGTCAACGTCGCGGTAGCAGCAACGGCACTTTGCCTGACGGTTTTCTGCCGATTGTGAACAGCGGAGCTACCAAGCCGCTCTACGCGGCTGCTCAAAAAAGCGCAGTTCTGATTGCCGCGCAAAAAGGCGTGCCCGCGCAGAGTGCTCTGCCTGGCTCAGGCGACACAAGTACGCCGTCGATGCAGGTAATCACCCCGGCCGACCCTGATTCACAAATTCAGGCGGGTGCAAAGCCGGGAGTGACGATGGTGGCGACTCAACCTACCGCGGCTAATACCTCGCGCATTGGTCGGTTGACGTTGCCGATGCTCTTGGTGCTTTGTTTCACCACTGCCGCAGCAGCGCCCTTGTTACGACGATTTGCCAGGCTGCGAGCGGCTCACTGATGACGACAATTAGCAATACTCTTGCCGGCGGCAGAGCACGGACCAAGTCGAAAGTGCAAGCGGCTCCGCTGCAAACGGAAGTTGCGGTGCTAACAGACGCGATGGTGGTTGTTTCGATTGTCTGCGGCTGGCTCTTGCTCCAGTTGCTCGTTTTGGGCGGCTTGTCCTATGACCGAGCACAATCGATTGGCTACGACCAGTTCCGCGGCGAACTCGCGGCTGCAACCGCACCGGTAGGCGGTGCAATCGAGGTCGGCGCGCCAGTAGCGATCATGTCGAGCAACCGGCTGGGGGACTCCCAGGTTGTATTCGAAGGAACAGCGCCGACTCAAATGCTCGCTGGCCCGGGGCATCGACGCGACACGGTTTTGCCAGGGCAGCCCGGAACCGCAGTGCTGTTTGGTCGGGCAAGTACTTATGGTGCGCCGTTCGCCAGTCTGGATTCTTTTTTGCCCGGCGACAAAATTACGACGGTTACTGGGCAGGGCAAAGCCACCTTCAAAGTCACTGACGTTCGGCGAGCGGGCGACCCGCAACCGCAGCCACTGGGTCAGGGTGAAGGGCGACTCACCTTGGTGGGTGCCGAAGGCACAGGGACGCTAGCTGGGCTATCGCCGTCGACCGTTCAATACGTCGACGCTGAACTCGTGTCGAAGTCCTTTGAGCCGGGGGCCTCGCGAGTCTCGGCGGTAAGCGTCGCCGAACAGCCGATGGGCCGAGACGTTGGAGTTTTGCCACTTTTGAGCCTGGCCTTGGCTGGACTGGCGGTACTGGTTGCAATTGCCGCGGTGTCGCGACCAAGGCTGGGTACGGCCCGCACTTGGGTGATCCTCGTGGCGCCGGTAATGGCGCTTTCTTGGATGGCGACAGACTTGGGAATGGCACTGCTGCCGAACCTTCTTTAGCGGCACCGAAAGTACCGCACAGGTTCATTTTGCGTTCACTCAATTGCCGCCAGATGACGACCTCGGGCCCGTAGCGTCCGAGTCAGGTCCGGCACAGGAGCCGGCGATTCACTTCAATGGAAGGCATATTCATGACCCGAAATCGCGTGTCAGCCTTGGTGGCCGGCGCAGCAATGGTCGTTGGCACTACGGTGACTCTCGCGTCGCCGGCAACTGCGGCCGCAACCAACCCCTACGATCCAACCTTCGTGCCAAACATCACCGATGATCTGGTTGGCGTCGGTTCCGATACGACCCAGATCGTGACCAGGGACTTGGCGAATGCGTACAACGTTGATCGGACGTCGGGCAGGATTGCTTCCTTCGCCGCCGATGGCTCACCGGCCTCGGTGATCCTTCGTGCTGGCGCGACCGCAGTGACGCGGCCAAATGGTTCGGGTGCGGGTAAAAAGTTGCTCTACGGGGTTTCTGACGACGCGAACGTCACTTTCGCGCGCTCGTCTTCCACCTTGAGCTCGGCCGAGATCGCAGCTGGCCTCAAGCAGGCCGCGTTTGCGGTCGACAGCCTGAAGATGGCGATCAAGTCGACCGGGTCGAACGCGCCGGACGACTTGACGGTTGCCGATCTGGTCAAGATTTACGAAGGAAAGGTCACGAACTGGAGCGAGGTGGGTGGAAAGTCGGGCGTCATCAAGGCGCTGATTCCCCAAGCTGGTTCGGGCACGCGCAGCTTCTTCGAAGGTCAGCTGAAGGCAGCCAACTCCGGCAACCCGGTGGTGCTGGTTGCTACCGAGACCCAAGAGCACAGCGACGTTGATCTTAAGAACGACCCGAACGCGATTGCACCGTTCTCGACGGCTCGCGAGACCGCGAACGTGAAGTTCGTCGGCGGCTGGAAGGCGTCGCGCGCCGTCTACAACGTTGTACGTTCCAAGGACGTCGGCTCCACGGCGATCACCTCGATTTTCGGCGATGCTGGCTTCATTTGCAGCCCTGCGGGCCGTACCGTCATCGAGTCGGCGGGCTTTGAACAACTCGCCTCAACTGAGAAGGGTGGGTCCTGTGGCGAATGGGTCACCGACACCGTCTCAAACCTGAAGACCGCGAAGGACGCGGGTCAGACTGAGGCCGTTGCTACTACGACCGCGCTAACCGCCACCGCACCCGGCGCCCGCAAGGTCGTACTCAAAGCGAACGTGGCTGCAGGTGCCGTTACCGTGCCGGGCAAGGTCAACTTCTTTGAAGGTGAGTCAAAGGTCGGCACCGCGTTCGCCGCTGGCGGCGTTGCGACGCTTAACCTCACCGACGTAGCAGTCGGCGCCCACGAATACACGGCTCAATTCGTTCCGCTGGACGCGAATGCTTTCGCGCCGTCGGCTTCGATCACGCAGTCGCTCGTCGTCAAGCAGCCGACCGCGGTAACGGTAACTGGAGTTACCGCCCCGTACGGCAAGGCAAAGACGGTCACCATCAAGGCGGTCGTTGACGATAGCGCGGCCACCGGGTCAGTACAGGTCAAGATCGGTGCGGCTGCTCCCACCCAAGTGGAGCTAGCAGCTGATGGCACCGCTCAGGTTGTCATTCCTGCGACCGCCAACGCCGGTACCCTCACAGTCTCGGCAACCTTGCCGGCTACGGCTGAAGCCGATGAGGCGACGGGCTCGGTGACGCTATCGATCGCCAAGATCAACTCCGCCACGAGCGCGAAACTGCTCAAGTCGAAGATCAAGGCGAAGCAGCGTGGCGTCGTTACGGTCAAGGTCGCCTCCGGCGCTGCGGTAAATGGCGTTGTGACCGTCAAGTCCGGCAAGAAGGTCGTCGGTGTCGGCACGGTCAAGAACGGTGTCGCTCGGGTCACCTTGGCGAAGCTGAAGAAGGGCAACTACAACCTCGTTGCCAGCTTTGCCGGTAACTCCAACATCACCGGCTCGACGGCCAAGGTCGTCAAGCTCAAGGTCACCAAGTGACCTTTGCACCACCAATTCCCTTCCGGGGCGGACCTGTTCAGGTCCGCCCCGGAAGGGCCATTTTCAGAAGGAAGCACAAATGAG
>JAKPAQ010000624.1 GCA_029779385.1 Actinomycetes bacterium
GCTCGGTGAGGTTGCACTTCGTTTGCGACCAGAGTCGCGCCGCGTTGGGCGGCCAGTGCACCCAGGAGGGCAGCCTTTCCGCCTGGGCCGGCGGCCAGATCTAGCCAGTTTGTGTCGTAACCAGCGACTTTCGCTTGAGCCAAGGTGATGGCAACCAGCTGGGAGCCTTCGTCCTGAACCGCGGCCCGGCCATCGCGAACCGCCGGGATATTGCCGGGGTCGCCACTGTCGAGAATCTTGGCGTAGGGGCTAAGTAGGCCCGGCTCGCCGGGAAGTTCGCTTGGGTCGACTAGGCCAGGTCGCGCAACTAAGGTCACCTTTGGCGTGGCGTTGTCGGCCGCCAGCAGAGCTTCCAACTGTTCTGAGCCGACCGACTTTTCGAGCTCAGTTATCACCCATTCGGGATGCGAATAGCGCACCGAGAGTTCTTGGACACGGCTCAGGCCAGGAGTTAGTTCGGCGAGCCACTCGTCGAGGTCCTTGGCAGCGATCTTTCGCAAAACTGCGTTGGTGAAACCGACCGGACGATGCCCGAGTTTGTACCGGACCAGCCGCACTGTGGTGTCCACCGCAGCGTGGGCGGGCACTCGCATCGCTAAAAGCTGGTGCGTGCCCAGGCGCAAGGCATCGCGCACTGCTGGCGCAACTTTGCTCGTGGCCACCGAATCGATGATCGCGTCATAAGTTCCCTGCCGCCGAATCGTGTTGTGGGTCAGTTCTGTTGCCAACGCAGCGTCTCGGGTCGACAGTCCCTTAAGAATCGTGGGCAGCAACAGGTTTACGTAGGCGTCGCGTTCGCGCGCCGCCACCATCACGTCATAGGCGATTTCGCGGGGGTCGCTCATGAGAAAACCACCTCGGTTGCGCCGCCTAGTCCGCGACCCCAGTCCGGCGCAGACATCGGTTTCTTTGCCGGCGGTTGGACTTGGGTAAGAACTACGTCGGTCGTGCCCGTGCCGACGCGTACTTCTCGCTTCGAAATTGTTGCGACGCCGGGGGCGAGGGTGGATTCGTCGGTGACTCGAACCGGGGCAACCTTGAGCCTCAAGTCGCCTAACTCGGTCCACGCCCCCGGGGCGGGAGTACATCCTCGGATCTGTCGATCGATCGCAAACGAGGGTCGATGCCAGTCGATCCGGCCGACTTCGGTGGAGAGCTTTTCGGCGTAACTGACCGCGTCTTCAGACTGGGTGACCGCACCAATGTCGCCGTCTTCGATGTGGTCGACCACATCGGCAACCAGCGCCGCACCCTGATCAGAAAGCCGGTCCAATAGGACCCCAGCAGTGTCTTCGTCCTTGATTCTTTCGGTGATCGTTCCTAGGACTGGGCCGGCGTCGAGGGCTTCGACCAAACTGAATACGGTCGCGCCGGTGATCTCGTCGCCGGCCATGATCGACCGCTGCACCGGCGCCGCGCCGCGCCAAGCGGGCAGGACCGAGTAGTGCAAGTTGATCCAGCCGAACTCCAGGGCGTCGAGCACATCTCGACGCAAGATCGCCCCGTAAGCCACGATCACCCCTAGTCGAGCATCCGTATCGACCAGTGTCTGGAGAAATTGCGGATCCGACGTCGAAGCCGGCTTGAAAACCGTGATCCCGTGCGCTTCGGCGGCGACTGCCACTGGCGAAGGCTGGAGCGTTCGTCCGCGACCTACCCTCGCGTCGGGGCGGGTAACCACCGCGACCACTTCGTGGCGGCTGGCGATAAGTGCTTCCAGGGTCGGTACCGCTGTGGCCGGTGTCCCGGCAAAGACGATCTTCACTCGCCGAGTCTATGGGGTTTGCTCAGAAGGCTGCCGGGTCGATCTGGATCCGCACACCGGTCTCTTTGGCGGCACTGCGCTCGGCCGCCAAATCCTTTAGGACTTTCGCGAGCGCCATTCCCTCTCGCCGCGGCACTCGCAGGATCAACCGTTCCTTGCCTTGGTCTGCCGGCACCGGCCCGAGCACGTCGACGAACGACGGCCAATCGCCATTGGCGAGTTGCTCGACTACTTGGGGCGGCCCGTCGATTGCCGCGAGTCGACCAACCGGAGGCAAATGAGTTTGGGCGCGTTCGGCGAGTTCACGAACCGCGACCCCGGCTGGGTCAGCGCGAACCAAACCTTGCAGCGTCGACGGGTCCCCCACCGCCACAGCGCTAGCGCCATAAGCGGCCAAAGCAAGCGCATTGAACCAGCGCCGGTATGACTCTTCGACAACTCGGACATCATCTCGCCCGAGCATCAGCCAAGTGTCAAGCAGGACCACGAGCGCGTAACCGTGCGGCACAGTTGGTTCGGCCCCGGGGGTGGCGAGCACGAGCTGGTTTTCAGCCGCTGGTATTTCGCTGAGGACTTGGTCGCCGCCGGAGGTGACGATCGCACGATCGCTGAAGGCCGCCGCGAATTCCTCGGCGGTACGCAACTGGCCAATCACCGGCGACCGCAAGTTGACCCCCTGGCAGTTCGAACAGCGCCACGGTGAGTCTGGCTTTGCACACCAGCGGCAAACCAGCGGGGCATCTGCCCGCTGCTGGACTAACGGGCCCTCGCAGTCTTTGCACCTTGCCGGCTCGCGGCAGTCGTTACACGAAAGTGCGCTGCGGTAGCCACGCCGCGGCACTTGAATCAGCACCGGCCCCGTCGCGGCCCGAATCGCCTTGAATACGGCTTGCGGCAACCGCACGGGTACGTCGCCATGTTCGGTGCCGTCGGTTACCTCAACTCTGGGCCATTCACGCCGACGCGACGGTTGATCGGCCACCAGTTCGCTGCACCAACCGTTGTCGACTAGCGACTGCGCCTCGGCCGTCCGGGCAAAACCGGCGATCAAGACAGCCGAGCCGGTCTGGTTCGCACGAGTCAGCAGGACTTCACGCGTGTGCGGATATGGCGCGCGGGGTTCGGCGAAAAGATCATCACCGTCATCCCAGATCGCCACCAGCCCAAGGTTCTTCACCGGCGCGTAGGCCGCAGCTCTGGTGCCTAACACCACCGCTACTTCGCCGCGAGCCACCCGCAGGAAGTTTCGGTAGCGCGCGGCCGGTTTGTCTCCAGCAGACAGGGCGACATGGACGTCCGGGCCGAGTGCTTCGGAAAATACGGTGTCCCAGTGAGCCAGGTCGCGCGCGTCTGGCACGCACACCACAGCACCGCGACCAGAACGGACGACCGCGCTGACCGCTTCAGCAACTGCTCTTGCTGGCTCGTGCCGAGGAAGCGGATTGAAAACCGTCCGCGGCGACTCTCCTGCCAGCAGCGCCTCAACGAACTCGGCACCACGAAAGTAGACGTGCCAAGACGACGAGCCGATGTCTGGCGGCGGATCGGCTGGCGTCTCGTGTGGCCTTGCTTCGGCTCGAGCGCTTCGCGGCGGAACCGCCAGCCGCAGCACGTCGGCGATCGTACCCGCGTAGCGGTCGGCCACCGCTCGACAAAGTCGCGCGACCTCGCCGGTTAGCACCGGTTCGGGCGACACGACTTTGGCTATCGGCGCTAGTTTGCCTTCGTGCTGGCTCGCGTCGATCAGCTCAAGGACGAACCCGTCGACAAGTCGACCGGCAAAACGTACCTTTACCCGAGCCCCTGGCACGACTTCGGCTGTTAGGTCGTCACCGACTAGATAGTCGAAAGGCCGGTCAAGGTGCGACAACGGCGTGTCGACCAGGACCCTGGCGACCCGCGCGGACAAGGCTTCGATCAGCCGCCGATGGCTGCGCGCAAGGCGTCAACACGATCGGTGTTCTCCCACGGCAATCCGTCGCGACCGAAGTGGCCGTAGGCGGCGGTTTCGGCGTAGATCGGACGCAGTAGATCGAGGTCGCGCACGATTGCCGCCGGCCGCAGGTCGAAGACTTCAAGAACGGCTTCGCGGATCTTGTCGACTGGAGCGGTTTCGGTGCCGTAGGTATCAACGTAGAAGCCCACTGGATGGGCAACGCCGATCGCGTAAGCCACCTGAACCTCAGCCTTGGTCGCCAGACCAGCGGCAACGATGTTCTTGGCTACCCAACGCATCGCGTACGCGGCCGAACGGTCAACCTTGCTCGGATCCTTGCCGCTGAATGCGCCGCCGCCGTGGCGGGCGTAGCCGCCGTAAGTGTCAACGATGATCTTTCGGCCAGTCAGTCCCGCATCTCCCATCGGCCCACCGATGACGAACTTGCCGGTCGGGTTGATGTGCGACTTGTAGTCAGACGAATCGATGTCGTACTGATCCAGCACCGCGTCGATCACGTGCTTCTTCAGGTCTTGGGGCAACTGGTTTTCCAAGTCGACGCCGTCTTCGTGCTGAGTCGAGATGACGATGGCCTCAACCCGAACCGGCTTGTCGTTGTCGTCATATTCGATCGTGACTTGGGTCTTGCCGTCCGGGCGCAGGTACGGCAGCGTGCCGTCCTTTCGGACCTTGGTCAGTTGCTCGGAGAGGCGGTGCGCGATCGTGATCGGCAACGGCATCAGTTCGGGCGTCTCGTCGCAGGCGAAGCCGAACATCAGGCCCTGGTCGCCGGCACCTTGCAGGTCAAGTTCGTCGGTTGCTCCACCAACGCGGACTTCCTCGGCCTTGTCAACGCCCTGAGCGATATCGGGCGATTGGGCGTCGAGGGTGACCTGAACCGCGCAGGATTCTCCGTCGAAGCCCTTGGTCGAGGAGTCATAGCCGATCTCGAGCACGCGATCGCGAGCAATCCGGGCGATATCAACATACGCCTCAGTCGTTACTTCACCACCGACGAGAACTAGACCAGTCGTCACGAACGTCTCGGCGGCAACCCGACTCTTGGGGTCTTGCGCCAACAGGGCGTCGAGAATGCTGTCGCTGATCTGGTCAGCAATTTTGTCCGGGTGACCTTCGGTCACGGACTCGGAGGTGAAAAGACGGCTCACTGGGTACCTCTCTGGCTCAATTACGTATGTTCGACTGTAGTCGGGGGTGGGAGTCAAAAACTAAAATGTGTCCACTTTCTGGATGGTCATTCCAGTATTTGGACAACTTCGTCCCAGATCGCATGTGCGATCGTGGACTTGTCGGCGCGAGCGACCAGGTGTTCAGTCCCATCGGCGCGAAGAATCGTTACCTCGTTGTCGGGCCTACCAAATACCTGCTCTGCACCGACATCGTTGACCACTAGCAAGTCGCAGCCCTTACGCGCCAACTTCTGGCGGGCATGGTCGAGAACCGAGCCGTTCTCATCACCGGTCTCGGCGGCGAAACCAGCAATCACCGGGGTTTTGCCGGCCCGAGTTGAAACAAGTTCGCGCAAAATGTCCGGGTTTTCTACCAGCTCAATCGTCGGGGTGGACCCATCGGCGCGCTTTTTAATCTTGGCGCCGGCAACTTCGGAAGGCCGAAAGTCTGCTGGCGCGGCGGCCATAACGACCACGTCGGCTTCCTCGCTGGCCGCGAGCACCGCTTCGCGAAGCTCAGCGGTAGTGACCACTGGCTCTACTTTGACGCCGACTGGAACTTCAATCGTGACATTCGCGGCCACCAAAGTAACTTGGGCACCGCGCGCGAGCGCAGCCTCGGCCAGAGCAACACCTTGCAAGCCAGACGAACGATTGCCTAGATAACGAACCGGGTCCAAGAACTCGCGGGTGCCGCCCGCCGAAACCACGACGTGTCGACCAGCTAGGTCTTGCGTTCGTCCGGTGAGGGTTTTGAGGCAAACTGCGTAGATTTCCTCGGGTTCAGGTAACCGTCCTGGACCGGTGTCGGCGCCAGTTAGTCGGCCAGATGCCGGGTCAATCACCAAAATGCCGCGAGCGCGCAGCGTCGCCACGTTCTCGACCGTTGCACTGTGTTCCCACATTTCGGTGTGCATCGCCGGCGCCATCACGACCGGGCACCGAGCCGTCAATAGCGTGTTGGTCAGCAGATCGTCAGCTAGACCGTGAGCCGCACGAGCGATGGTATTTGCCGTTGCCGGTGCGACCACGACCAAGTCTGCAGTCTGCCCAAGGCGTACGTGCGGAACTTCGTCAATGCGCTCAAATACCTCGGTTTGCACCGGGTGACCTGAAAGCGCCTCCCAAGTCGCCGCACCAACAAATTCGAGTGCGGCGGCCGTCGGGACCACCTGGACGTCATGTCCAGCCTCGGTGAACAGCCGAACTAAAAGCGCTGCTTTGTAGGCAGCGACACCGCCGGTTACGCCAAGGACGATGCGGCTCATCGCGACAGGCTCAGGCCTCGTCGGTGGCCTCGGCCACAGTGCCCTCGGCGGGCAAATCCTCGACCGTCAACAAGTCGGCGTTGATCTCGCGAAGCGCGATCGATAGCGGCTTCTCCTCGACGGCGGTCTCGAGCAACGGGCCGACGTACTCCAGCAGGCCTTCGCCCAACTGGGAGTAGTACGCGTTGATCTGACGGGCGCGCTTGGCGCTGTACAAGACCAGTCGGTACTTGGAGTCTGCCTTCTCGAGCAGGTCATCGATAGGCGGGTTGGTGATGCCTTCGGCAGTAGAACGCGTCGTGGACACTCAGGTTCTCCAGAAGTTTCTAGGTTTCAACCGGCGTCAACTGACGAACCGGAACTAAACAAGTCTACCAACTCTTGACCGGCTTTCTCGACTTCGGTGTTGGTGATCACCACATCGAATTCGGCAACCGCCGCCAATTCCTGTCGTGCCGTGGCCAAGCGCCGCTCGCGTTCGGCCTCGTTCTCGGTCCCGCGGCCGACAAGTCGACTGACCAATTCTTCCCAACTGGGGTGCGCGAGGAACACCATCACCGCGTCGGGAGCATGCTGCTTTACCTGCCTAGCGCCCTGTAGATCGATCTCTAGTAATACCGAATTTCCAGCAGCCAACTGATCCTCGACGGCTTTGCGCGGGGTGCCGTAACGGTTCACCCCATGGACCGTCGCCCACTCCAACAGCCCGTCCGAATCGATTAGGTGATCGAACTCTTTGGCCGACACGAAGTGGTAGTGCTGCCCGTCGACTTCGCCGGGGCGAGGAGCGCGAGTGGTGGCCGAGACCGACATGGTGATTTCGGGGTGGTGGTCACGGACCCAGGCTGCGACGGTCCCCTTACCAACCGCGGTTGGCCCGGCCAACACGATTAGTTTCGCTCCACTCATCCGCGGCGCGCGATCTCGGCGATCAGACCGGCCGACTGGTTCGATCCCAGCCCACGTAACCGGCGGCTCTCGGCGATCTTCAAATCCGCCATGATCTGTTGGGCAGTCAACTTTCCGATGCCTGGAATTGCCTGCAAAAGGTCTAGAACCTTGATTTTTGCAATTGCTTCGTTTGTTTTTGCTTCGGCGAGAACTTCAGCAACTGATGCCCCCGAGTGGCGCAGTCGGTTCTTTACTTCGGCGCGCACGAGCCGGGCAGCCGAAGCCTTGGCCAAAGCTTCGCGTCGCTGTTCATCACTCAGTTCGGGAAGTGCCACTGTTCTAACGTCCTTCGCGTACTCGTTGGTTACTTCTTACTCAAGTCAATGCCACATTCTTCCTGCGCATGGGCCACCACTTTTTCACGATCGGCTTGAGTGTCATTGAAAGCACCGAAAGCCTTGTCTAGGCGATCTATGTCGGCTTGGGAGAGCGCGTTTGCCTGCTCTTCTAACCTTAGTTCTTCAAGTTTGATCCCGGACTTGTCCAACGCAGAAACAACGTCTGTGGTCGCCTTGGAGATCGAGTTCCATTGGGGCGCAATTGCCGCTGGCGCGACCTTCGCTACGCTCGCCGCCGCTGCTGCGTTGGCTTCAAAATTGGCTTGAGTGCGCTTGTCGAATTTGGCGAAAACGTCGGCGTTTTCGTTGATCGCATCACAGTAGGCCCCTCCCCCTGAACAAGCGGTGAGCGAACCAACTGCCAGAACGGAACACAGGAGAAAGGCAATTCGGCGCACCCGGACACAATACTGCGGTATCAGCGTGCCCTCTTCACGCCTCGTCGAGAGTGTGCGCACAATAAACCCCGTGACCGACGATGGGCGATGGATTCGTTCCGCAGAAGCCTTCGACCGCTGGCGTAGCGGCGAACGCGGCGCGATTGACGAACTTGTTCACGAAATGACACCCGTGCTCTGGCATGTTGTTCGTGCCTACCGCCTAGATGAGGACGTCTGCGAAGACATCATTCAGTTCACTTGGCTGACTCTCGTTCGCAAAGCAGACAGCGTTGAGAATCCGCGTGCGATCGCAGCCTGGTTGATCATCACCGCGCGACGCCAGGCTTGGCGAGTGGCCGCCCGCAAGCGGCGTGAGGACCCAGTCGATGAAGAACTTCTCGCCCCTGTCTTACCCAAGACCTCCAGTGCCGAGTCGGTAGCCGTCGAAACCGACGGAAACCACCGCCTCTGGGCCGCAGTCTCCCGGCTCAATGAACGCTGCCAGCGGCTGCTTCGAGTTATCGCCTTTGACGACCGGCCCGACTATGAGCATCTATCCCAGGAGATGGGCATGCCGATCGGCAGCATTGGCCCCACCCGACGCCGCTGCCTAGAGAAACTCAAGTCGTCTATGTCTGACGAGGGGGCCAAACCATGAGCGAACGCGAACCGATTTTCGATGACCTTCGCCGAATGTTTGAAGCGTTGGACCCGCCGCCAGAACACCTCGAAGAAGCCATGATCGCCGCCGTCGCTGCCGAGGATCTCGATAGTGAATATGCGCTGCTTAGCCTGCTTAGCCGAAACAACGAACTGGTCGGAACGCGTGGCGCCGGCCCGCTGACGGTCGAGTTTGCCTATAACGATGTGAC
>JAKPAQ010000629.1 GCA_029779385.1 Actinomycetes bacterium
CGTGGGGCACCAACTCTGGTGGTCGCCTGGGACTACCTACCAACACTGGTGCAGATGTGACATGGACGCCGCACTTGATCAATGGACTGTCCGGCGTGCGGGAAATCGCAATCAACAATGGCTACGAGGGAGGGTTGGTCGCCGTCGACAACGTAGGATTTGTCTGGGCCGTCGGCGTGGTCCGCGGATGGAACGTTTCGACCGCAGGGACCGGTACGGATGTTGTCGAGTTGCCGATCCCGGCTCAGGTGGTTTGCCCGAGTGGATACGCCGGGTTTCTGAACATCGACAGTTTCAGCAGCCATTGCGTTGCCTCTCCCAGCGTTACGTTAAACGTCTCATCCAGCTTCCCAGCACTAACAGTGCTCGTCAACGGGCAACCGGTTGCCTTGCCGTACAGCACCTCATTTCCCAGGGGGCAAGTGGTAACACTCGGCTTGTTGCCGGATGTCGGCCAGGGAGTTGGGGTCGCCGGTGACGTGCTAGTTGCCCAGCGCGTTTTTGACCTGCCGATGAATCGGGAGTGGACCGTAATACTCTCGCCTGGCAACTGCCTTGGCCTGTCGCTGCGACCGCCGGGCACCAGTGGCGCGAGCGCAGTGAATGTAGGTGGGCAGGGGGGCGTATACGAAGTGCCCGTCTACGATAGTCAGACTACGACGTGCCACTGGAAATTTGCGACCGCCGAGCCGTGGCTCCTTGGCGCAGGCGAAGGCATCAGCGGCGGTACCTTTCAGATCGCCGTCGAACCGAATCCGACAACGACTGAGCGGGTCGGCTACCTCCAGTTGTTGGGGCCAACGGGCGGCAACACCGGCGTAGTGATTCAGGCGGCCGGCACCGCTAACACGCAGCCGGCGCCATTCGCGTTTTCAGCTAGATTTGGTGTCGAGCAATCGACTCTTGTTCAAAGTGAAGCGGTTGCAGTTCAGGGCATCAACGCGCCGGCGCCTATCGCGGTGTCTGCCGGCTCCGAATACAGCATAGGCTGTAGTGGTTCCTTCTCAGCTGCCCCAGGAAGCATTTTGAATGGCGACGTGGTATGCGTCCGTCATACCTCTGCGGCCGGATACGGCCTGAACACAGCGACGACACTAACCATCGGTGGCGTTTCTGGTCGGTTCGAATCGACGACGGCGTCACTCGCGTGCAGGCAAGCGTCCGCCGCAGGTCTGGAGCCACTTCGATTCTCTCGTTACCTTCGCGGTGTTCGCGGCGAAGCAATGGTCAATGGAACGCTTCGGTCCAGTGAAGTTGCTGCGGTGGTAGCGACAGCGGACCAAGGGCACTTCGACGCCGCTGGCATGCTCTACGACTTCAACGGTGACGGATTCATCAACGACGTCGATGCCGTCTTGTATCTTCGCTTCGCCCTCGGGCTGCGCAACACCGCGCTATTCGACGGTCTTGCCATTGGCTCGGTACGGACCGCTGAGGAGATTTCGTTCATTCTGGCAAGCTGCCGTTAGCGAGCCGGTAGGTAGACCTCGCATCAAGTATGGCGGGGAATGTGCCGGCGGCGCTGTTGAG
>JAKPAQ010000187.1 GCA_029779385.1 Actinomycetes bacterium
GTAGCGATGCCTTCAACGTCGAACTCCGCGAGGGCACGGCGTGAACGCTCGAGTGCCTCTTGCCGGTCACGCCCAGTGACAATCAGCTTTGCCAGCAGGGAATCGAAGTTTCCGCCGATAACGTCTCCGGCCTCGAATCCTGCGTCGAGGCGAACGCCGGGACCACTCGGTGGGCGCCAAACGCGCAGGACACCTGGTGCCGGGAGGAAGTTCCGCCCTGGGTCTTCGCCATTGATGCGGAACTCGATCGAATGGCCACGCAGCGGCGGGTCGTCGTATCCAAGTTCCTCGCCGTCGGCGATCCGGAACTGTTCGCGGACCAAATCGATGCCGGAGACCTCTTCAGTCACGGGGTGTTCGACCTGGAGGCGCGTGTTCACCTCGAGGAATGAGATTGTCCCGTCCTGCCCGACGAGGAACTCACACGTTCCTGCGCCGACGTAACCGGCGGCTTTGATGATGGCTTTGGATGCCCGGTACAGCTCAGCTTCTTGCGCCTCGGTGAGGAACGGTGCTGGGGCTTCCTCCACCAGCTTCTGATGCCGACGCTGTAGTGAGCAGTCGCGGGTGGAAACGACCACAACGTTGCCGTGCGAGTCAGCGAGCACTTGGGTTTCCACGTGGCGGGGGTTGTCGAGGTAGCGCTCGACGAAGCATTCGCCACGGCCGAACGCTGCGATTGCCTCACGAACCGCTGAGTCGTACAACTCTGCGACCTCGTCAAGTTCGCGAGCGACCTTCAGGCCACGTCCGCCGCCGCCGAAGGCCGCCTTGATTGCGATGGGCAAGCCGTTTTCCTTGGCGAATGCCACAACTTCGTCAGAGTCCTGGACCGGATCAGACGTTCCGGCGACCAGCGGTGCTCCGGCCTTTTCCGCGATGTGGCGAGCGGCAACCTTGTCGCCGAGTGAGCGAATAGCTGATGGCGGCGGGCCGATCCACGTCAGCCCGGCGTCAATCACGGACTGGGCGAAGTCGGCATTTTCCGACAGGAACCCGTAGCCCGGGTGAACCGCGTCGGCACCGCTCTTGGCGGCAACATCGAGCAGCTTGTCGACGACCAGGTAAGAGTCGGCGGCAGTTGAGCCACCAAGTGCGTAGGCCTCATCGCATGCGCGTACATGGACCGCGTCCCGATCGGGGTCGGCGTAGACCGCCACGCTTTCCAATCCTGCATCCCGGCAGGCACGAGCAATTCGGACGGCAATCTCGCCACGGTTGGCGATCAGCACCTTGCGCACTACGACTCCCTAGAGGATTCGGTGGAGACTTAAGAGATTTCGGTTGTCACCAGACAACGACCGGGCCTCAGTCTAGGGAGCGATACCCCGGCATGCCGATAACGCCCCTTGCAATTGTGTTCGACCCTCTTACAGATTGGGGCACTGCTTCTTGACTGCTTCGGTCAAGTTGCTGATGCTCTTCTGGTAGTTGGGATCGCTCGCACCCTTGCTGATGTTCGCTTTGGCATCGGTGAGGGCTTGTGAAATCGCGGCATTGGCGTTCGCCGGCAGCGAGGCGAGTAACTGATTGAAATACGTTGTCAATGACTGTATTGCGACGTTCTGTTTGCCCGCATCGCCGCTTGCCAGATCTTCGCCCAGCGCATTGAGCTTGTCTTGGGCCTTCTTTGCGTTTGCGCAGAATTCGCTCTGGCTCATCGAACTCGGTGCTGACGGCGAAGGTGACGACGAACTGTTTGACGAGCAACCCGTCAGCGCCACCCCGGCGAGAACCAGCGCGCACACAATTCCGGCGGAACGATTCTTCACGGGAGCTCCTTGTTGGTAGTGCGTCGTGAGGTCAGCTGAGCGTGTCTAGGAGCACTCTAGATTCAAAGTGCGCCGGATTGACTGCTCA
>JAKPAQ010000026.1 GCA_029779385.1 Actinomycetes bacterium
GACGGAGTCCATAACGTAGCCACCGGCCAGTAGCACCGCGATGGCGATTCCCGAAATGACCGTCGGCTCAACCAGCACGATCAACGCAATCGCGGTTGCTGACAGCGTCGCACTAATGGCAGTCGCCTGATTTGGGGTCATGCCAACGGTGTTGACTGCTGCGGAAACTATTCGCCCGGCCGGCCGGTTGATTCGACGCGAATAGGCGGCCGTACCCCGGTTCGGCTTTTGGGCCGCGCGCAGGGCGGTGAGCCCCTCAGCGAAAGACATCGGCTGCATCCCTAATCCTCCCGAGTGGTCGTCTGAGCCTAATGGTTTTGTTCACTGTTGTTCAACCATCGGAGCCGGGTTTGATCCGTCGCAGGCGCCAAATCGAGATCCGAATTCGCATCCGAGTTAGGAACCAGAGTGCCGAGCTGGTGTGTTCAAACAGGCCCTGTTTCTTCCACCAGCGGGCTAGAAAAATCATCGCCGGTGCGCTAAGCCGGGCGACCGCAGACCGATGAACGGCGGCAAATACTGGCTCGGGATCGGCTCGTACTAAAACTTCTCGTAGCTGTGGTGCGGTGGTGAATCTCGGCCAAACGGTCGAGCATTCGATCGGCTCGTGGTCGTACAGCGAGTCGAGGCGTCCCTGCTTCTTGAGCCATAAGGAATAGAGCGGGAATTCGATCAGTCCTTCGTCGCGAAATGCCTCAGCAAACGGCTTGCCAGTTTCGTCACTTACCGACTTAACCAACGCTTTCGTTTCGGCGGTTACAAAAACGAACGGCGTGGTGGTTGCGGGCAAGTCCGAATCAATCAACTTAGGATCAAGGCCCAACCAGTTCAGCGTCGTTCGAACGCGTGCCTCCATCGGATGTCCGAGGTAGCTGTAGCGGCGCAAATGTGCGCGGCCATCTTCGGCAAATAGCACCGGTCTGGAAAGCGGCCCAGTCAGGTGGGTCTTGGCATCGAGCGCGACGTAGTAGTCGGATTGGACCTCGCCGGCGGCGGCGAGTTTTAGGATCTGCTGCTGGGTCCAACCGTCAGTCCCACCTTGGGCCGCAAGGATTCGTACGCGATCGGCCAACGAGCCAAATGCTTTAGCAATCCGGCGCTGCCACTTAGCGGACATGGCCGGTTTCGACTGGTCGAAGATGAGTATCTGGCCGACCAGGTTGGGGTCGCAGTGACGGGAAAATGACCTCGCCTGCAGCAAAAGTAGATCGAGTTCGGCCTCAAACACCACGACCACGAAGGTGATCGGTTGCGGACCGAACTGCATCTTTAGTCACTCCTGTTTCAAATGCTCTGGAACTGGGCGTTTGGTCGCTAAGGCGCGCGTACGATTACGTTGTGCCTGTAGACGATCCCACGACCGACGCCGCGAGTCCACCACCGCGGCGTCGTCGCCGAGTTATCTTGATCGTCTTGGTGGCACTCCTAGCCGCAGTGCTGGTGGCGGTCTTGGTCGGTCAGCAGAAGCTGGTCTCCAAGGTCGACCGACTGCCAGGTGCGATGCCGACCGACGCGAGCGGGCGGCCTGATCCAGACGACTCAAAAACGAAGACGATTCTGCTGTTGGGCAGCGACAAGCGAGCCGATGGTTCGATCGCTGGTCAACGCAGCGACACGATGATGCTGGTGCGGGTGAACACAGACCGGTCAAACGTTTCCTTGGTTTCCATTCCTCGCGACTCCTGGGTTGATATTCCAGGGCACGGCAAAGCGAAAATCAATGCGGCCTTTTCGTGGGGTGGAACCGCGTTGGCAGTTGAAACAGTCGAGAACTTGTCTAATGTGCGAATCGACCACGTCGCCGTGATCGATTGGGAAGGGTTCAAGCGACTCACCGACACGCTCGGCGGCGTTGAGATCACCATTCCCGAAGACACCTACGACGCCTACCGCAAGAAGCATTGGAAAGCCGGCACCTATCAAATGGATGGCGCAGAAGCGCTGACTTATGTGCGACAGCGAGCGGGTCTTGCTGGCGGAGATTTTGACCGGGTGAAGCGGCAGCAGCACTTTATGCGCTCATTGATGAGCCAGACTCTTACGGTCCAGACGCGGACAAACCCGATCCGGCTTTACAACGTGCTAAATGCGATCTTCTCCAACCTCACGGTCGACGAAGATTGGTCGAGTTCGCAAATCCGTTCGTTGGCTCTCTCGCTGAGCACTCTGAAGGGCTCCCAAGTGCGCTTCACCACCATCCCCATCGCCGGCACTGGCATGGAGGGCGCCCAGAGTGTGGTCTATATCGATCACGATCGCGCCGCTGGCATGTGGAAGGCGTTTAAGAAAGACAAGGTTGCCGAATGGATCGACGACAACCGAGTGAACCTGCCTAAAAAGGTCGACTAGTTAGTCAGGCGGGGGCGTTGACCGAGCAGTTGCGGCCTCGCCCGTAGGCTGGGTGGGTCATGGTTCAACCAAACTTGACGGCCGCAGTCGCCGCCGAAACGCATATCGCCGCACTTGTCGAAGCAGTTCGTTCTGGCGCCAGCGAAGCGTCATTGAGCATGCCGCCAGCGCTTTATCCATTTGGCGCCGCCGCGCTCGAATCGCCGGGCTCGACCGTGGTCGTGGTGACTGCTACTGCCCGAGCTGCCGAAGACTTAGTGGCCGCGATTGGTGCGCTCATTGGGCCGGAAAAAGTGGCGGAGTTCCCAGCCTGGGAAACCCTGCCCCACGAGCGTCTTTCCCCCCGCTCGGACACGGTCGGGCGACGCTTGGCCGTCCTGCGCCAAGTGGTTCACGGTGGCGAAAATCGCCCCCGAATCGTCGTGGCCCCGGTGCGCTCGATGATGCAACCACAGGTCAAAGGCCTAGCCGACATTGAACCGGTTGAAGTGCTGGCGGGCCAAGAAGTCGAGTTGGACCTAGTCGTCCAACGGTTGGCTGCGGCGGCCTATTCGCGCGTTGATCTGGTCGAACGCCGAGGTGAGTTCGCCGTTCGTGGCGGAATC
>JAKPAQ010000035.1 GCA_029779385.1 Actinomycetes bacterium
CAGCGGGTGGCGCTTCGGCCCCTCCCGCCTTGCAGCGGGAAGGAACACCATGAAGTCACCCTTGCGTCAACGCGCCCTGGCCGTCTTGGCCGGCAGTGCTGTTGCCCTATCAACGGCCGCGATCATCGCACCCGCCGCGAACGCTGCCACCAACTCCTACGCCTACTCGGCCTCTCGCTGGCTCGAAGATCAGTTGAACACCGAAGGGTTGATTCACAACCCGAACTACGGTGGCTTCGACGACTACGGCCTGTCGCTGGACGTGTTCTTCGTTCTGAACGACCTTGGCGTTCGCGGCGCCACCCAGACGAAGATCGTCAACGCCGTAAAAGCCAATGCCGACAACTACATTGCTTCGAATTGGGGCGGCATTGAGACGTTCTACCCAGGTGCAGCCGGAAAGCTCGCGCTCGCGGTAAAGGCAAACGGCGGTGACCCGGCAAACGTCAACGGGACCAACTTGATCACCAAGATCGAGCAGGAGACCGATGACACGACCGGTGAATCAACAAACACCTACGGACTTTTCGGTCAGACTTTCGCCACTCGCGCATTGCTGGCTGGAGATAGTGCCGAAGCGGCCAAATCGGTCGAGTTCGTGGCCAGCAAGCAGTGCGAGAACGGCTCGTTCAAGCAGAACCTCGCGGCTGCCTGCACTGCGGTGATCGAAGTCGACACGACGGTTGTCGCCGCCCGGACTTTGATCGAGGCCAAGGACGCCGGAATCACTGGACTGGAAGATGAAATCGCGAAGGCAACCGCCGCGTTGCTGGCTGCCCAACAGAGCGACGGTTCGTTCATCGGCAACGACGTCTCGAACAGCAACTCGACCGGTTTGGCTGCGGCCTACCTTGCCCAGGTTGGCAAGACGGGTGCTGCCGGCTCGGCGGCGGGCTGGCTCGTGAAGCACCAGGTGACCGACGCAGTGGCCGAGGCCGGCCCGTTGGCTTCGGAAACTGGCGCGATCGCCTATGACGCAACGGCACTAACTGCAGGCCTAGCTGGTGGCATCACCGATGCGACTCGGGACCAGTGGATCCGCGCTACCACCGGCGCCGTTGTTGGCGTGAACGCTCAACTTCCGGCCTCGACTGTTGCCCTTTCGGGCCAGCAGCAGTTCACCGCAGCCGGGTCGACGGTCAAGGTGACCGCAACCGGTTTGACCGCGGGAGAGAAGTTCACGGCCAAGTTCGCCGGTGGCGCTCAGGTTGCCGGTACGGTTCCGGCCACTGGCCCGCTTTCGGTGACGCTGACGGCGCCGGCTGGCACCGCAGTTCGCCAGATCGTCGTGGCTGGTGCGCGCGCAAATCGCGTCGGTTCGGTCAGCACGACCGTCCTCGGTGCGGCAAAGGTGAAGGTTTCGGTCGCCAAGGCCAAGGTCAAGCGCGGCAAGTCCCAGAAGGTCACCATCAAGGGTCTGGCCGCTGGCGAGCCGGTGAAGGTCTACCTGCGCGGCAAGCAGATCAAGACCGGCAAGGCCAACAAGTCGGGCACGTTCAAGACCTCGATCAAGGTCGGCAAAAAGACCGGCAACGCCAAGATCACCGTCAAGGGCGCGTTCGCGAACCGCAAGGGCGCGAAGACGTTCACGGTAGTGAAGTGACTTTGCGATCACTGCGCCTGCTGGTGGCGGTCCTGCTGGGGACCGTCGCCAGCGTGGTCGGGCTCAGCTCCCCGGCAACTGCGGCGGGCTGTGCGGCCGGCACGGGGGTAACCGTCGTCGTCGGCAACGGAGTCCGCTGCGACCCGAACGACAGCGGCAAAGCGCACGAGAACTTTGCCGCGGCCGGTCACTCGCTGAGCTATGCGAGTCGGTCGCCGGGATTCGTTTGCCGAGTCGACGGGGCGCCGGCCAGTGACCCGTGCACAGTCGCCTCTCCTGCTGATGCGTACTGGGGCTTGTTCTGGTCCGACGGCAAGTCCGGAAAGTGGGTCTACTCGAGTTTGG
>JAKPAQ010000039.1 GCA_029779385.1 Actinomycetes bacterium
CGAACGCGTGCAGCGTTTGATCGATTCAATGTGACCTCTCAGTACTTCCTTGGGTTTAGCCGTTAGGGTTGGCTCGGCATTGACCTTCACAAGGAGAAACACGTGCGTCGTACTGTTCTGGTGGCTGCAGCCGCAACGATCTCGTTCGTCCTAACTGGTTGCTCAGGTGGCACCGACTTCGACGCGATTACAGTAACTACCTCGGCAGCGCCCAAGGTGAAGGTCGAGCAGGACTTCTCAACCGACAAAACCGAAACCCGTGTGATCGCTAAAGGTGAGGGTGAAAAGGTCGTACTTGGCGACACCGTCAAGATCAATTACATCGCCGTGAATGGCCGCACCGGCAAGGAGTTCGACAACTCTTTTACGAACAAGACCCCGATGACTTTGACCCTCAATGAGAAGACGTCTTTGCCTGGCTTCAAAGAGGGTCTTGTAGGACAAAACATCGGCTCACGTGTTCTAGTGGCAGTCCCATCAAAGGATGGCGCCGCACTTCTTCAGAGCGCCGAAACTCTCGGCCTCAAGAAGGACGACACTATGGTCTTCGTGTTCGACCTGCTTTCGGTAGTCCCGGCCCAGGCCACCGGCAAGGCGCTCAAATCGCCGTCGTGGTTGCCGACGTTGACTACTGACAAAGACAAGCGACCGGTTAAGTTCGTTGCCACCGCCAAGACCGACAAGAACGTCGACAAGACCAGCGCCACCGTACTAATCAAGGGGACCGGAGATCCGGTTAAGGCGGGTCAGACGGTTACCGCGCACTATGTAGGCCAGAAGTACCCCGCCGGCGACGTGTTCGATGAGTCTTGGTCGACCGGGCCGCGTCCGATCTCGTTGGCCAAGGGCGCAGCAATTCCGTGCTGGACCGACAAGTTGGTTGGTCAAACTATCGGCAGTCGCGTAGTTCTGGTGTGCTCAAGTGAAGATGCCTACGGCAAGAGTGCCAAGGCCGAAGGACGCCCAGACGGCACGCTCATCTTCGCCGTGGACATCCTCGACGCAAGCTAGTCTTTGCCCCATGGCAGATCGCAAGACCGAACGGT
>JAKPAQ010000047.1 GCA_029779385.1 Actinomycetes bacterium
GATGCTGTTCAACGCTGCATTGGAACTTGCTCCACCCGAAATGACGATCACCGAGTTGACTGGCTGGCAGCAGTGGCCGCTGCTCAACCTGGATGAGGTCGCTGATGGCATGTTGGAACCAGTGACCCAGATGGCTCGCCAAATCACCGAGTCCGACGGGGTGCTGTTTGTGTCGCCTGAGTACAACTACTCAATCCCCGGCGGGCTCAAGAACACGATCGACTGGCTATCCCGAGTCGACCCGCAACCATTTGCGGGCAAGGCGGTCGGCCTCATGGGTGCCGCGACGGGAGCCGTCGGCACGGCGCGAATGCAGTACCAACTGCGCCAAACCCTGGTGTTCCTCGATGGTCATCCGATCAACAAACCTGAGGTTATGGTTGCTCGGGCAGCTGAGGCATTCGATGGCAACGGCACTCTCATCAACGAGTTCTACCGCACACAGGTTGCACAACTTCTAGAAGCCCTCGCTGGCCAAGCCGATCGCTTCGTCTCGTACGACTGAGCACCCCCAATCGGTGGTGCGGCGGTGGGTTCCATCGAGTGCGCGCGCACGTCGAGGCGTAACGTCGGGGCATGTACCCAATCCTGTTGTTCGACGGAGACTGTGCGTTCTGTACAGCGAGCGTGAATTACCTGAAGCGCTACATTCGGCCGCGGGCGCAGATCACGGCTTGGCAACGAGCCGATCTTGCCGAGCTTGCCGTCAGTGAACAGGAATGTCAGAAGTCGATCCAGTGGTTTGCCGAGCCAGGTTCGGCCCCTGTAACTGAGGGCCGCGCCGTGGCTGCCGCGCTGCGAACAGGCGCAACCCCGTGGCCGTTGGTTGGGCGGACGATGCAGCTTCCCGGCATCGTGAACCTTGCCAACGTCGCGTATCGACTGGTGGCGGCAAATCGATTTCGGCTCCCCGGCTCGACCCCCGCGTGCAGACTTCCCGACCCCAACAACGTTCCAGCGGCAGCGGCATAGTTGTGGCACTGCCAGCAGACTTCGCGATCGAAGCGCCGCCGTTGAAAGGCAGGGTCCTCTTCGAACACGATTGGCGTGACCTGGCCTTCTTGCATTGGCGAATGCCACCCGAGGTCGTTGCCCGTTGATGCCGCGCGGTACTCGCCCCGACACGTTTGACGGCGATACGTTCGTGGCTCTTGTGCCATTCGAATTGCGGAGTGCGAACTACTTTGGAAGCCCTGCTGTTCCTTACATCGGAGACTTCCTAGAGACCAATGTGCGCTTGTATTCAGTAGATGACCACGGGCGTCACGGAGTGGTGTTCTGCAGCTTGGAGACGAGTCGGTTAGGGATCGCCTTGGCAGCACGCAGCACGGTCGGACTGCCTTACACGTGGTCGAAGCAGACCGCATCGGTGTCAGGGTCAAAGCGGACTTGGACGACTAAGCGCCGGTGGCCGGAACGAGGGTTGCGCACCGAAGTGAGCGTCGAAGTTG
>JAKPAQ010000087.1 GCA_029779385.1 Actinomycetes bacterium
ACTCACTTCTGTCCTAAATCGTCCACGGTCGCCGATAGCGTGTCGTCCGTGCAGTTGACGAAAGAACACCTGTGGGTGCTCAGTACCCTACTGGTGGTTTGCATGCTTTCGGGGCTAAGTTTCCTGACTTTGCCGGTGTTGACTTCAAGCCCCGCATTGGTGCTGCCCGAAGCGCTCGGCCTGCCGTCGTTGATTCCGCCACTGCGGTTGTCTCCGCTGGGCGAATCGACGTGGGCCTTTTGGGCGATCGACGTGATCGGCGTTGCCATGTTGCTCCTAGCGACTGGAGCCCAACTAGCCGCCAACGGCAAACCAGCGCGCAGCAGGTTGCGCGCCTACGGCGCAACCTGCTGGGCAGTGGTCACTGGCCTAGTCGCCGCCAACGTCGTGCGGATGGTGCTGCAGACGTTCCTTACCGATTCATCGCTCGGGTCGTTTGCCGGCTCGGTCCTTTCGACCGCTTTGCTTTCGGCAGCCACAGGCCTACTGCTTGGTTTAGTTGTCGGGCTCGTCGTCTGCCTCGGGCTCAGCGTCGACGCCGGCTTCAGCCCGCTGCTCGGGCGTGATCGGCGCCGGAGCCGCAGTTAGCGGGTCGTAGCCGCCACCGGACTTAGGGAAGGCGATGACTTCGCGGATCGAGTCCGCACCAGTCAACAACGCAACCGTGCGGTCCCAACCGAACGCGATTCCGCCGTGCGGCGGAGCGCCGAACTTGAACGCTTCGAGCAGGAAACCGAACTTCTCCTCGGCCTCTTCTTCGCCAATGCCCATGATCTCGAATACGCGCTTTTGCACGTCCTCGCGGTGGATACGAATGGAACCGCCACCAACCTCGTTGCCGTTGCAGACAATGTCGTAGGCCTGCGCCACCGAATCGCCAGGGGTGGCCAGCGTCGCCGGATCTTGGGGGGCGGTAAAGGCGTGGTGCACGGCCGTCCACTCGCCGCCACCAACCGCCACGTCGCCGGCGTCAAGATCACTTACCGACTCGAACATCGGCCAGTCGATCACGAAGCAGAACGCCCAAGCCGACTCGTCGATTAGGTTCTCGCGCTTGGCGATCTCGATTCGCGCCGCACCGAGCAATTGACGTGAAGCCTTGACCGCACCGGCCGAGAAGTAAACCGCATCGCCCGGCTTAGCACCGACAGCGGCGACCAATCCGTCGCGTTCGGCCTCAGACAAGTTCTTCGCGACTGGGCCACCGAGGGTGCCATCTTCACCGATGAGCACATAGGCCAAGCCGCGCGCGCCGCGCTGCTTTGCCCACTCTTGCCAGCCATCGAGCGTGCGGCGGGCCTGCGAGGCGCCACCGGGGTGAACGACCGCGCCAACGTACGGGGCTTGGAATACCCGAAACGGCGTGTCCTTGAAGTAGTCGGTCAACTCGACCAGTTCGAGGTCGAATCGCAGGTCTGGCTTGTCCGAGCCGTACTTGCTCATCGCGTCGGCGTAGCTAATCCGCGGGAAAGGCGTCGGCAAGTCAACGTCGATCAACTTCCACAGCGCGACGTAGATTTCTTCGGCCAGGGCCATCACGTCGTCGGGCTCGACGAAACTCATCTCGATATCGAGCTGGGTGAACTCGGGCTGGCGATCGGCGCGGAAGTCTTCGTCGCGGTAGCAACGGGCAATTTGGTAGTAGCGCTCAAGGCCACCGACCATCAGCAACTGCTTGAACAACTGGGGGCTCTGCGGCAGCGCATACCAACTGCCCGGTCGCAGCCTGGCCGGCACGAGAAAGTCACGAGCGCCCTCTGGGGTCGAGCGAGTCAGCGTCGGCGTCTCAACCTCGACGAAGTCGTGCTGCTCCAGTACCTGGCGGGCGGTCGCATTGACTTTCGAGCGCAGCCGAATCGCGTGCGCTGGCCCTGACCGGCGAAGATCTAGGTAGCGGTGCTTCAGTCGCGCTTCCTCGCCGACATCAACGTGATCGTCGATCGGGAACGGCAGCGGCGCTGCGGTACTCAAAATCTCGACTTCGTCGGCGATGACCTCAATCTGGCCGGTCGGGATGGACGGGTTCTCGTTGCCTTCTGGGCGGCGCTGGACCGTGCCGGTGACTTTGAGGCAGTACTCACTGCGCAGTTGGTGTGCGACGTCCTCGCGCACGACCACCTGGGCCACCCCGCTGGCTTCACGCAGGTCGATGAAGGCGACACCGCCGTGGTCGCGGCGGCGAGCCACCCAACCGGCGAGGGTGACGGACTGACCGATGTTCTCGGCGGTCAGGGTTCCGGCGTCATGAGTGCGGATCACTTGGGTGTCTCCTTGTAGCTGACCTGCGGTCGCAAGTCGTTCTTGGGCGGTGTCCAAGAGTCGGGATCTGCCGAAACTTGATCACCAGTTCTGATGTCTTTAACTTGGTCGCCTTCATCGGTGACGAACCAAACAAACGGGATACCTCGACGCTCGGCAAACCGAATCTGCTTGCCGAACTTTTGTGCCGATGGTGCCACCTCGCACGCTATAGCGCGAGAGCGCAACTGTTGAGCGATCGTATCGCTGGCGGCGCGCGAGGCCTCATCGGTCACTGCCACTAAGACTGCCGAGGGCACCGACCTGGATGCGGTGACGCCACTGGCCGACAGCGTCGAAAGCAGTCGCGAGACGCCGATCGACAATCCGACGCCGGGATAGGTGCGCTTGCCGTCGCTGGCGAGTTGGTCGTAGCGACCGCCCGAACAGATCGAACCGAGCAGGGGGTACTCAGCCACTCGGGTTTCGAAAACGGTTCCGGTGTAGTAGTCCAGCCCGCGCGCGATCCGCAGGTCGGCAGTGACCGCCACGCCTTCGACACCGGCGCACCCATCGATCACGGCCGCCAGCTCGGTCAAGCCCTCGTCAAGAAGTTCATGCTCAACCCCGAGCGCGCGCACCTGATCGACAAACGACGTGTCGGACGTGACGATCTCGGCGAGCGCCAGGCAAGCCGCGGCCTGCTCGGCGCTTAGGCCTTGCTCGGTCAACAAGCTGGCGATCTTCTCGGCAGGTAACTTGTCGAGTTTGTCGATCACCTGCATCACTGCGGTTGGCTCGCCGATCCCAAGACCGAGGTAGAAACCTTCAAGGACTTTGCGGTTGCTGACTTGTAGCGTGATCGACAAGCCCGGCACCGGTAGTTTCGCCAGCGCTTCGGCCATCACGCGGGCAACTTCGACGTCAAAGTGGAACGCCAGCTCGCCGTCGCCGACGATGTCGATGTCGGCTTGGGTGAACTCGCGGAAGCGGCCGGCCTGCGGGCGTTCACCGCGCCAAACCTTTTGAATTTGATAGCGCCGGAACGGGAACTGCAGGTGGCCGGCGTTCTCCACGACGTAACGCGCGAACGGCACGGTCAGGTCAAAGTGCAGCGCCAGTTCTGCTGGCTCGGAAGGATCGGCGTGCAGGCGCCTGACCGCATAGACCTCTTTGTCGATCTCACCTTTTCGCAACAGCGTCGTTAGTGGTTCGACCGCGCGAGTTTCGACGTTGGCGAACCCGTGGAGTTCGAAAACCGAACGCAAGTGGTCTAGGACCGCCAGTTCGACGTTGCGCTCAGCAGGTAAGAACTCGGGAAATCCAGAAAGTTTGCTCACGAACTCAACTCCGACAGGTACGGATTGGTCTGCTTCTCTCGGCCAATGGAGGTCTGCTGGCCGTGACCTGGCAATACGACCACGTCGTCGGGAAGCGCGAGCACCTTTTCGCGCAGGCTGGTCAGCATTTCGCCGTGGTCGCCGCCGGTGAGGTCGGTTCGACCGATTGAGCCAAAGAACAAAAAGTCACCAGAGAACATGATTTGCGAGACCGGTTCGGGACCGGTGTAGTCGACGCGATAGGCCACCGTCCCTGGCGTGTGGCCGGGGCAATGATCGACCGAGATCGTCAACTCCCCCACCTTGATCTGCGCGCCCTCGACGGCATCTTCGACTTGACTAGGCTCGGCGAACTGGCTCTGGTCGATCTCGCCGATTTGTTGGCGAAGCATCGCGGCAGACTCCCCCGAAATCGCGGCCATCGGGTCGGCCAGCAGGTGGCGGTCAGCCGGGTGGATCCACAACGGGCAACCAAACTCGTCAGCAACTCTTGCCGCATCCCACATGTGATCGAAGTGACCGTGAGTGACGAGCACTGCAACCGGTTTCAAATCATGCTCTGCGACTACGGCCTTTACCCCATCAAAGGAATCCATCCCGGGGTCGACTATTGCGCATTCAGCACCCGCATCAGCGGCGACGAAATAGCAGTTCGCTTGCAGAGGTCCAGCGGCAAAGGCAGTGAGCAGCACGCCCATCAGGGTACGCGAGGAAGACTCCCAGGCGCGAACCTCCTAGACTTACCGCCATGAGTGATTGGGGCCGTGTCGACGCCGACGGGAACGTTTACGTCAAGGAGGGCGACGCAGAGCGCCTGATCGGGCAGTGGGTAGCCGGGGGTGACGCCGAAGAAGCCCTAGCTTTTTACGTGCGCCGCTTCGACAATCTGCAGACCGAAGTTGACCTATTAGAGAAGCGACTGGAGTCGGGCAAACTTTCGGCCGAAGATGCCGAAAAGGCCATCTCGACTGTCCGCGAGCAACTTGTCGACGCGCACGCAGTCGGTGACCTTGCCTCGCTGTCCACTCGGCTCGATGCACTCGAACCCAAACTCGAAGAGGCCCGCGCAAAGCGCAAAGCCGAACGCGAAAAGCGCAACGCCGAATCGGCCGAGGCCAAGAATCGGATTGTTGCCGAAGCCGAAAAAATTGCGGCCGGCCGCGACTGGCGGGCTGGGGCCGATCGTCTCCGTGTGCTGCTCGACGAGTGGAAAGAGCTCCCCCGGCTCAGCAAGGGTGCCGACGACGAACTTTGGCACCGCTTCTCCAGCGCCCGCACCGCCTTCACCAAGAAGCGCAAGGCGCATTTCGGTGAACAGAACGTCGCTCGCGAGCAGGCGCAGAAGATCAAGGAGAAATTGATCGTCGAGGCCGAGTCACTTTCGGGTTCGACAGACTGGGGCGACACCTCCGCCGCCTACCGCGACCTGATGCAGCAGTGGAAGGCCGCAGGTTCTGCTCCGCGCAACGTCGAAGACAAGCTCTGGAAGCGCTTCCGAGCGGCCCAAGATGCTTTCTTCTCCGCGCGCGAGGCAGAGAACGCAGCCCAAGACGAAGAGTTCGCCCAGAACGCCGAGGTAAAGCGTGCGCTGCTAGTTGAGGCCGAAGCCTTGCTGCCGATCACAAATCTGGATGCGGCCCGCAAGGCACTCAACTCGTTGGCCGAACGCTGGGAAGCTGCTGGCAAAGTCCCGCGCGATCAGATGAAAGATCTCGAAGGTCGCCTTCGTGCGGTCGAGCGTGCAGTTCGAGAAGCCGGCGAGCAGGAGTGGAAGCGCACTGACCCGGAGAAGACCGCTCGCGCGGACGACATGATCTCGAAGTTGGAGTCTGCGATCGCGGAGATTCAGGCCGACTTGGAAGCAGCCGAAGCCGCTGGCGACAAGTCCAAGGCCAAGAAACTACGCGAGAACCTCCAATCGCGTCAGGCCTTCTTGGAAATGGCGCTAAAGACTGCTTCGGATTTCAACCGTTGACCCGGTAGACGTCAAAAACGCCTTGCACGTTTTGAACTGACGAGAGCACCGAACCAAGGTGCTTGGCATCGGCCATCTCGAACGTGAACCGCGACTTGGCGACTCGATCACGACCGGTGCTCAAGGTCGCCGAGAGAATGTTTACGTGCTGATCTGAAATCACCTTCGTGATGTCCGACAGCAGGTGTGGCCGATCGAGCGCTTCGACTTGGATCGCCACCAAGAATGTTGCCTTGGCGTCAACCTGCCAGCGAACCTCTACTACTCGTTCGGTCATTTCGGCAAGGGTTAAGAAGTTCGCGCAATCGGCCCGGTGAATCGATATCCCGGCGCCGCGGGTAACAAATCCTTTGATCTCATCGCCAGGTACTGGGGTGCAGCAACGCGCGAGCTTGAGCAACATGTCACCGGTGGTACCGACCACTTCCACGCCGACGGCGCCACGGTACTGGGAGCGCGGCGCGCTCGAGGACGGCAAGACTGCGGCCTCGGCGATTTCCTCGGCTGCGCCTTCGCGTCCACCAGCCAAATCGATGACGCGTTCAACGACGTTTTGGGCGCCGATTTTGTTCTCGCCAACGCCCGCAAAGAGACTTGACACGTCGGCCATACCGAGGTCTTTGGCGACGGTGTCCAGGTTCGCCTGTCGGAACAGCCGATGCATCGGCAGTCCCTCCTTGCGCATCTTTTTGGCGATCAGGTCCTTACCGCGTTCGATCGATTCCTCGCGGCGCTCCTTGGTGAAGTAGTGCCTGATCTTGTTGCGCGCTCGCGGGCTCTTGACGAACTCGAGCCAGCCGCGACTTGGCCCAGCAGTCGGCGACTTGGAAGTGAATATCTCAACGACGTCGCCGGTCTGCAACGTCGATTCCAGCGGAACTAGGCGGCCATTGACCCGAGCGCCGACGCAGGCATTTCCGACCTCGGTGTGGACTGCGTAGGCGAAATCAACTGGTGTGGCCGCGGCCGGCAACTGGATCACGTCACCGCGCGGGGTGTAGGCATAGACCCCGGCGTTCTTCATTTCGAACCGCAGCGAGTCCAAGAAATCGGAGGAATCTTCGGTTTCGGACTGCCAGTCGACTAATTCGCGCAACCAAACCATGTCGTTCGATTGTGGCGTCGTGCTGCCCGCGCGACCGACTGCCGAAATCGACTCTTCCTTGTATTTCCAGTGCGCGGCGACACCGTATTCTGCCCGGCGGTGCATGGCAAAGGTGCGAATCTGCAATTCGACGGGCTTACCCTGCGGCCCGATCACCGTCGTGTGCAGCGACTGGTACATGTTGAACTTTGGGACGCTGATGTAGTCCTTGAATCTGCCAGGAATGGGATTCCACCTAGCGTGAAGGACACCGAGCACTGCGTAACAGTCGGCCACGTCGTTGACTAGGATCCGCACGCCCACGAGGTCGAAAATGTCACTGAACTCGCGTCCGCCAACGAGCATCTTCTGATAGATCGAGTAGTAGTGCTTTGGCCGGCCGGTGACCTTCGCGGTGAGTTTCGAGTGTCCCAGGTCGGACTTGACCTCGCCGATCACGCGTTCGAGGAACGCCTCGCGCGAAGGCGCGCGTTCGGCCACGAGACGCACGATCTCGTCGTAGACCTTTGGATGCAAGGTGGCGAACGACAAATCTTCAAGTTCCCACTTGATCGTATTCATGCCAAGGCGGTGAGCCAACGGAGCAAAAATCTCTATCGTTTCGCGAGCAATCCGCTCTTGCTTGTCTTGTCGCAGGTAGCGCAAAGTCCGCATGTTGTGGAGTCGGTCGGCCAACTTGATGACCAAGACTCGGATATCGCGCGACATCGCCACGACCATTTTGCGAATGGTCTCCGACTGGGCCGAATCGCCGGATTTGACCTTGTCGAGCTTGGTCACACCGTCTACCAAAAGCGCAACTTCGTCGCCGAAGTCGGCGGTGAGCTGTTCTTGGGTATAGGAAGTGTCCTCGACCGTGTCGTGCAACAGCGCCGCGCACAGCGTCGGCCCGGTCATACCAAGTTCGGCCAAGATGGTGGCTACCGCGAGTGGATGGGTGATGTAGGGGTCACCACTGCGGCGCTTTTGACCCTGGTGCATCCGGTCGGCGACTTTGTACGCCTTCTCTATCGACGCAACGTCCCCTTTGGGGTGGGTATTTCGGTAGACCTTGATCAGCGGCTCGAGGACTGAGTTCCCAGCCGGGGCCCGGCCGCCGATTCGCGACAGCCGACTACGGACACGTGTTGTTGCCGAAGCCGAGTCGCCTGTTTTGGGCTCGGCTTGCTTGGCTACAGCACCAGATGAATCTTCAGTCCGTTCAGCCACCGGTTCCTCCTTGGCTCAATCCTACGGAACGAACGTCAGAACAATCCGCTAAGCGCGCTGGCGATCGAACCAAAAACCAACACGCCAATGGCCACGTAGGCCGTGATTCGGACGGCTTTTTGGCTCATTCAGCTTCCTCATCGACGATCAGTTCAGAAACGGCCGCCCGAGCTACGGTGATGATCGTGTTCGGTGCGACCTCCAACTCGACGGTTTCGTCTTCGAGGCCGCAGATCGTGCCGAAGATGCCGCTGCTGATCATCACCCGCTCGCCGGCGACCAAGGCATCTTGCATCGTCCGAAGGGCAGCGAACTGCTTTTGCCGAGCTCGCATCGGCTTGATAATCAACAGCCAGAAAACGACGGCAAGTAGGAGTAGCGGAATCAGATCTTGGTAAGTCATCAAGACCGAGTCTAGGCGGTTGGCGGAATTGTGAGGCCAAGGTGCTGCCAGGCCGCTGGCGTTGCCACCCGCCCGCGGGGTGTTCTAGCCAAGAATCCCAGCCGAACCAAGAAGGGTTCTGCCAACTCTTCGACCGTCTCGGCTTCCTCTGCTACTGCGACCGCCAACGTCGAGATTCCGACCGGCCCGCCGCCGAAGTTCACACAAAGGGCGGTCAAGACGGCCCGGTCTAGTCGGTCGAGCCCAAGTTGGTCGACCTCGTACAGTTCGAGTGCGTTCTGGGCTACTGCTAGATCGACCGACCCGCCGGCCCGAACCTCGGCGTAGTCGCGAACCCGGCGCAACAAGCGGTTCGCGATTCGCGGAGTCCCCCGCGAACGAGACCCCAGCTCGGCTGAGGCGTCTTCGGTGATCGCCAAATCCAAAAGATCAGCCGATCGACGCACGATCCGGTCCAGGTCTGCCGACTCGTAGTAGTCAAGCTGCGCGGTAAAACCGAAGCGATCACGAAGCGGGCCCGGTAAAAGTCCGGCGCGGGTAGTGGCACCGACAACCGTGAACGGAGGAATCTCCAGCGGGATAGCGGTGGCGCCCGGACCCTTGCCGACAACTACGTCGACCCGGAAGTCCTCCATAGCCATGTAAAGCAATTCTTCGGCCGGGCGACTCATCCGGTGGATTTCGTCGATGAACAACACATCGCCCTCATTGACCCCCGACAGGATCGCCGCCAAGTCACCCGCATGTTGAATCGCCGGCCCACTCGTTATGCGAAGCGGCGCCGAAAGCGCGGTCGCGATGATCATCGCGATCGTGGTCTTTCCCAATCCTGGTGGCCCAGAAAGCAAAACGTGGTCAGGCGTACGCCCTCTAGCAACGGCAGCGTCCAGAACCAGTGAGAGTTGCTCGCGGACCCGCTCCTGGCCAATTAGTTCGTCGAGAGTTCGTGGCCGCAGCGCGTTCTCGAATACTCGGTCTTGCGGACCGGCCGCCTCGGCAATGATCGATTCGAAGTCGCTGTCGTCCATCTCGTCCCCCCTCATCGGGTTCGGTCCATTGACCGCAATGCGTCACGCAGCAGCTGGGAGACGTCTGGGTTTGGCCCCACGTCGGCAGCCACCCGGTCGATCGCGACGTCAGCGTCCTTGCTCGACCAGCCAAGACCAACGAGCGCCTCCTGAACTTGGGTCCGCCATGACTCATCCGTTGCCGCTGCAGCCGTCGAGGCGATCAGACCCACCTTGTCCTTTAGCTCCAGCACGATTCGTTCGGCGCCCTTTTTGCCGATCCCGGGAACTTTGGTCAACGTCGCGTGATCGGCCGAGGCGATTGCCGTGCGCAACCGTTGCGGGGACAAGACCGCGAGCATCGCCTGGGCGACCTTCGGCCCGACGCCGCTGGCAGTTTGGACCAGTTCGAACATGTCGCGCTCTTCACCATCGGCAAAACCGTAGAGCGTCAGCGAATCCTCCCGAACCACCAGCGAAGTCCACAAAGTAGCCTCCGCGCCGAGCCTTAGCGAACCGATCGTGGCCGGCGTGCAGTTGACCAAATGGCCTACACCCCCAATGTCGATCACCGCTTGAGAGAGCGTCAGGGTCGCGACTGTGCCGCGCAGGTGGGCGATCATCGGCTTCCCGCTGCTGCGACCGCGTCAGCAAGCCGGTTTTGCGCAGCGCCTCGCCAGATGTGGCAGATCGCCAAAGCCAACGCATCGGCAGCGTCGGCGGGCTTCGGCGGAGAGTCTAAGCGCAGCACCCGGGCAACCATCAGACCAACTTGTGCCTTGTCGGCACGGCCGCTTCCGGTGACAGCAGCCTTCACTTCAGATGGGGTGTGCAACTGAACTTCGATTCCGTGCCTAGCCGACACCAGCATCGCAACCGCGCTGGCTTGAGCCGTGCCCATCACGGTGCGCACATTGTGCTGGCTAAAAACCCGTTCGATCGCGACCACGTCGGGTCGCACCCGTTCAACGATCTTCTCGATTGCGATTTCGAGGCGCAGTAGCCGGCGCGAAAGTTCAAGATCGGCTGGGGTCCGGATTACCCCCACATCGATCAAGTCCAGCGGCTTGCCGATTTGCCCGTTCACCACGCCGACGCCACATCGGGTCAGCCCTGGATCGATACCAAGCACTCGAATTGAACGCATGTTCGACACTTTAGGCGTTAGCCCTAATAGTCAGTGGGACGCCACGCCGCCAACCGGCACTAGCAACGATCACTACCCGCTGAGTTTCTCGTCAGGGGTACGGGAGATCTCCTCGGCAAGTTCAGTGGCGATGCGTTGCGCTTGGCGCCGGCCGGCCACCCAGGTGCGATGTAACGGTTCGGCCGCGCCGTCTCGGCGAATCTCTACCGGATACCGGCCCAGGAGGATCCAGATCCCACCGGCCAAGACTGGCACGAGAAGCAAAACCCACCACCGACCCGAGCCGATTAGCGCGGGCGAAACAACCCCCAACAAGACAACTGACGCGACCAATATCAGTGGCCCAAATCCGCCCGATTCATCAGCGCCAACAGATAGATCACCAGACCCACCGCCAAGGCGAGGCCGACCGACCGAAACCGTCCATTCGACACCGTCTGGAGTCGACACATTTCGGATCATGCACACACCATCGCATGGGGCTAGAGTGCGAAACGACACGAAACGCCGTTCCCCATAGGAGCCCGCAATGTCTGATTCACAAGACTTGGAAGCAGCAGTCGCCGCCGCAATGCCCGGCGTGCGCGCCACTCTCGAAGAAATGATTGCGATCCCGTCGATCGCCTTTCCTGGTTTTGATCCCGAACCGGTCAACCGGATGGCTCAACGAACTGTAGACGCATTCGCAGAAATCGGCGTCACGGCCAGGCTTGAGCCGATCGAAGGCGGCTACCCCGCCGTTTGCGCGGAAATCCCGGCACCGCCGGGCACACCTACGGTCCTGATGTACGCGCACTACGACGTGCAGCCCGCGCCGATGGAACAGGGCTGGGACACCGACCCGTTCGTCGCGACGGAAGTAGCTGGCCGAATTCATGGCCGAGGTGCGGCCGACGACAAGAGCGGAATCGCCATTCACCTAGCCACTCTTGCTGCGTTCGAAGGCAAGCCGCCAGTTGGCGTGCGCTTGGTGATCGAAGGCGAAGAAGAAACGATCAGCCACTTAGAAGCGCACGTGGACAAATACCCGGAGCGATTCGCGGCGGACGTCATGCTCGTTGGCGACATGGGCAACCTAGTGGTTGGTGAGCCGGTACTTAGCACCGCACTTCGCGGGCATGTGAAAGCCGTAGTAGAAATCGAAACTCTGGCGGCGCCCGTGCACTCGGGGCTTTTTGGCGGTGCGGCCCCCGATGCGTTGATGACCTTGATCCGGCTGCTCGATCGCCTCACTGACGACAACGGTGACTGCGCGATCCCCGGCATCAAGTCCACCCCGTGGGACGGCGCTGAGTTCACCGAGGACATGCTGCGTGCCAACGCCGGCGTACTCGATGGCGTGGATTTGGTCGGCACGGGAGAGGTAGCCTCCCGACTCTGGTCGAAACCCTCGGTCACCGTGCTCGGCATCGATGCCCCTTCGGTCGCTGAGGCTGGAAACGTTCTGCAAAATAAGGCGGCTGCCGTAGTGGCTTTGCGCATCCCGGCCGGTCAAGACGCCCGCGACGCCATGGACAAACTGGTTGAGTTCCTGACCAGCCAGACTCCCGGAAATGCGCGAGTGACAGTCACCGAGAACAAACTCTCCCCCGCTTTCTCCCAAGGCACTGGCGGGCGGGCTTTCGCCAAGATGGCAGTTGCTATGGAGCAGGCGTATGGCCGCGCAGTCACCACCGTCGGTTCTGGCGGTTCGATCCCACTGCTCGACACCCTTAGAAATGCGAGCCCTGATGCCGAATTCATTTTGTTCGGCGCGCAAGACCAACAGAAGTCGGCCATCCACGGCCCGAATGAGAGTGTCGATCTCCTCGAAATTGAGAAGTTAGCGCTCGCGCAAGCACTGCTCCTGCGCTCCTTGGCCGAAGGAAACTGAGATGGACACGATCTTGATTCTCGAGGCGTTAGTCCTCATCGGCGCCATCTATCTTGGTGTGCGCACTGGCGGTATCGGCCTTGGCCTTTGGGGTGCAGTTGGCGTCCTGATCTTGCTATTCGTTTTCCAAGCGCCATCTGGTGACATTCCGCGCGATGCCATCATGGTGATCCTCGCGGTCATCACTGCTGCCTCAGCAATGCAGGCCGCTGGCGGCATCGAGTGGATGGTCACGGTCGCCGAAAAGATCATCAGATCGCGACCGGCGATGGTGAACTTCCTCGCCCCAGTAATCACGTTCCTGTTCTGCGCTGGTGCCGGAACTGGCAATATCGCGTTCCCGCTTTTGCCAGTTATCTACGAGGTCGCGTACGAGCGCGGAATCCGGCCAGAACGAGCTCTCGGACCTTCGGTTGCCGCCTCCGGTATCGCCCTTGCCGCCAGCCCCGTCTCTGCCGCGATGGCGGCCTTCGTTGGCCTGACATCTGCGCAAGGTGACGTACTTTCGCTGGGTCAGATTCTGATGATCACCATCCCTGCCGGTCTTGTCGCGGTGTTGGCTTCGGCGTTGCTCTACAACAAGTGGGGCAAAGACCTGCAAGCCGACGAAGAATACCTGCGGCGTCGCGAAGCGGGTCTAATTGACCCTCCCGGCAAGATCACCGCCACCGACCACGAAATCAATCCTCATGGCAAACCCGCCGCCATCGTCTTCCTCTGCGGTGTCCTGGCGATTGTGGTTCTTGGCATGTTCGATCAGTTCATCCCGCCCTATGGCCCAGTCGATCCAGACAACCCGAAATTGTCACTGACGACCTTGCTGATTGTGCTGATGCTGGTCGTGGCACTGGCGGTCATGTATGTCGGCAAGGTGAAGCCAGCGCAGGTGCTAGAAGCCCCGCTGACGAAGTCGGGACTGACCGCGATCATCGCTCTTTTGGGAATCGCCTGGTTGGCCAACACGTTTATCGCCGACAACAACGACACCATCATGGGCGCCTTGACTGAAATCGCGACGGATTCGCCGTGGTTCTTGGCGATCGCCATGTTCATCGTGGCTGGCATGACTACTAGCCAGTCGGCCTCGGTGAACACGATGATCCCGTTGGGAATGAGCTTAGGAATCGCAACGCCGACCCTTGCGGCCTACTTGCCGGCGATGGGCGGCGTGTTCTTGCTGCCGGCAAACGGCACTCAACTTGCGGCCGTCGAAATCGACCAGACCGGGTCGACGAAGATCGGCAAGTACGTGCTGAACCACTCGTTCCTAGTGCCAACGCTCATTCAATGCTTCGTGGCCGTGGTTATCGGCCTAGGAATCGCCCGGGTGATGTTCTGAGCCGCAGCTAAGCCTCAGAGTTCAGCCATGACCTCATCTGAAGCATCGAAATTTGCAAAAACGTTCTGGACGTCGTCGCAGTCTTCGAGCGCATCGATCAACTTGATCACCTTGGCCGCGCCGTCAGCGTCGACTTCGACGTGGACACTCGGCACGAACGAGGCGTCTGCAGATTCGTAGTCCAGACCGGCGTCTTGCAGTGCCGTGCGAACTGCAACGAGGTCGCTCGGTTCGCAGACGATCTCGAACGAACCGTCGAGGTCGTTGACTTCGTCTGCGCCGGCCTCGAGCACGGCCATCAACAGGTCGTCCTCGTTCGTCGTGGTGTCACCCTGCTGCTCCGAGACGATGATGACGCCTTTTCGGCCGAACATGTACGAGACCGATCCCGGGTCGGCCATCGTGCCGCCATTTCGGGTCATCGCGGTGCGCACTT
>JAKPAQ010000088.1 GCA_029779385.1 Actinomycetes bacterium
AGTGGCGTGTTCGTCGCGGCTGACGGCGCGACGACGCTGACGACTGGGGACTGGTTTCAGGTCGGCGCGACGCTGACTCGCGGGCCAGCCGGTCACTGGCAGGTCAGGGTCTACGTCAACGGAGTCTTAGACGGATCGGCGCAGCAGTCGTTCCTGTCGATTCCGCCGATACCGTTCCCGGCTCTCGGCACGTCGTTTTCGATCGGCGGCACTTCGTCTGCGATGTTCTCCGGGCAGTTGTCGCACTGCGCGGCGTGGGAAACACCCTCGAGCTTCACCGGGAAAATGTCGGCGGCGGCGGCGGCGATGGTCGGCGCGGCCAACGAGGTCAGCACCGATCGGTTTCTGCGGATCTGCCGCTACGCGGGAATGGAAGGCGTCGTCAGCGGGACCGGGCTTTCCACCGTAGGGCGCCAGCAGTTGAACGGGCAGACCGTTCTCGACGCTTTGGAGACGGTCGCGAAAGCTGAACTGTCAGCCGTGGACGTGGACGGCTCGGGAATCCCGCACATGAGCCCGCGCAGCGTGCGTTACAACGCGCCAGTGGCGCTGACGTTGACCGCGAAAGATGTGAACCTTGGGACCACGTTCGACCTGGACGATTCCAACGTCCTCAACGACGTGTCGGGGTCGCGTCCAGGCGGTCCAACGATCCGCGTCGTGAATGATGCCAGCGTCACTCAACACGGAACCCGCTCCGACACGATGGAACTGATCGTCGCTACTGATGCCCAGCTCGCTTCGTTCGTGAACTGGTCGGCGAACACAAACGCCGACCCCAAGATGCCGCGCGTCGACCAGCTCGAGATAGATGCCTGGACGAAACAGGCCACCATCGACATGGACGCGCTGTTCGCTTGCACCTTGAACTCGCGCATCCAGGTCACCGACCTTCCAGCGACGGCACCCACCGACACCTACGACTTGTTCGTGGAAGGCGTCACCGACGTCATCAAACGCGACGGCTGGAAACGCACCTTCAACACGACAACAGTGACCGGCTCCAACACGGTGTGGCGGCTCGGGACAGACGGCTACTCGGTACTCGGATCAACAACGAAGCTAGGGGTTTGAGCATGGCTTGGACTGCACCACGCACATGGGTCGACGGCGCGGACGTTGTTGCCGCGATGATGAACGAACAGGTCCGCGATAACTTGAAAGCGATCTCCGATCCGTGGACCGCGTACACACCGACGCTCAGTGGCACAGGTTGGGCGGTCGGCAATGGGACGCTCAGCGGCGGATATTGGCAGGTTGGCAAGCGTGTGGACTTCCGTATCGACTTTCTATTCGGATCAACCACCACTAAGGGTGCATCGGCGTCGCCTGTTCTCACGCTTCCGGTGACGATGAAGTCAGGCTCCGAAGCGGCGATCTTTAACGCTGGGCTTTGGGTGAAGGCGTCGTCGCTTTACTTCGGTTTCGCGCACATCGACACGACCACTTACGGCGCTGTCTCGGTCTATCTCCAGAACACGTCAGGTACGGCATCGCTGTTCAACCAGGTCACGTCCACGACCCCTGCGAGTTGGACCACGAACGACATCATCAGCGTCCACGGCACCTACGAAGCGGCTTAGGAGCTGTCATGGCATCTTCATACCCCGGAAGCGCAGACACCTTCGCCACGATCGGGCCGTCCGATACGACGACCACAACGGTCGGCGGTCGCACGCATAAAGATATGCACAATGATCTAGGCGACGCGATCGAAGCCGTCCAAGCCGAACTAGGGACGAACCCGTCCGACAGCGAGACGACTGTGAAGGCGCGCTTCGAGGCGATCGAGGACGGCACCCGACTGTTCCAAGGGACCGCGTGGGTGACCTACGCGGGTTCGTGGCCGGGAGCCCGACCGGACGTACCAGCAGACTGGATCGTCGTATTCGACTCGTTCGACACACCGGCAGCGGCACCACCGAGTATCGCGCTGGAACGTGATGCATGGATCGCCGCGCCGACAGCCGCGTGGGGATCGAGTAGTCCGATCGACTTGCTGCAAGCTTCCGACTTCACCGCAGCCGGGGACATCCTTGTCGCCACCGGTTCCGGCACCGTCGCGCGCCTACCAGTCGGCACGACCGGCCAAGCGCTCGTCGTGGACACCGCGCAGACTCAAAAGGTGAAATGGTCGAACGCGACCGGCACCGCTGCCACCGTCACCAAGACCGCGAACTACACGGCGACCTCGGACGATCACACCATCCGCATCGACACAACCAGCGGCAACGTCACCATCGCGCTACCCAGCGCGGCTAGTTCCGTGGGCCGCATCTACTCGTTTAAGAAAACGGTCGCAGCGAACACCGCGACCATTGATCCGTCCGGCGCTGAAACGATCGACGGCTCATCAACCTCCACACTGTCAAGCCAATACGACAAGCTGACGATCCAGTCCAATGGCACGAGCTGGGACATTCTCTAGTGCCGGGGATTCTGTACCGCTTCAACTCGGCAGGCCAATGGGTAGCGCCTGGACGTGACCCGTTCGCGACCCGCGACGCGCTCACCTACGGCACGTATCGTCCGCAGGCCGGTGTTACTGCTGGCGTCGCGAACGAGTCCACTCTCGACCTGTGGGAAGGCGACCTCACCACCCAATATGCGGGTCAAGTGTTCCGCAACCTGCGCGTGACCGGGCGCACGAAGATCCGTCACGACGGCTGCAAGTTCTACTACTGCAAGCTCGAGGGCGGAACACCGTCCGGCTCATCGTTCGGAACCGTGGAAGCGTTCCAGTCGCGGACGGTCCCGACCGAGTTCTGGGACTGCTCGATCGTCGGATCTGTGCAGAACATCTCGAATACTAATGCGATCCAGGGCCGAGACTTCACCCTGCACCGATGCGTCCTCGAAGGCGGCGTCGATGGTATCGGCGCGCAGTATTCCAACGTCAAGGTCTACGGCTCGGTGATTCGCAACGTCAGGTTCTACTCGCCGGACCCCGGTCACTCCGACAACCGCACCCATAATGACGGCATCCAAGTGCATGGCGGATCGAACTTCACGTTCGTTGGCAACTCCATCGAAATGGGTCAAGCATCACCGGGGCAACATAACGCGGGGATCATGCTGACCCAAGACGTAGCCGCGACCTCGAACGTGCTCATCGACTCCAACTGGATCTACTCGATCGGCACCGGCTACTGCCAAGTCGGGATCAACTTGTCGCAGACAGGCTCGTTCGGTCCCGGCGCGTACACCGGCTTCGTGACGATCACGAATAACAGGTTCTCACCGGCGTCTACGTGGATCACCGGGCGCGCAGGTTTGATCGATTCAGCGACCAAAGCGATGGCGACGATCACCGGCAACGTCTACGACAACACCGGCCTACCAGCTCTGATATGAGGGTGACATGACTTTCGTCTCCAACAATGCAGAAGGCGC
>JAKPAQ010000097.1 GCA_029779385.1 Actinomycetes bacterium
TGCGCTCCGCTAGCCCACGCGCCCGCATATGTGTTCGCCACCGCTGTAATTCAGCCACAGGAGCGAACGTAAAGACGAGGGCAGACATGACTACCTGCCGCTGAGCCGGACGGGTGACGGTGTGCGCTTCAGTGACGAAATCAGACGGAGACGGCGGGCGGACTTAGGATTAAAAGTCCGCGACTCTACCAATTGAGCTAAAGGCCCGTCGGGTGGTTGCTCACCCGTCTTGAGCCAGTGTAGTGATACCCCGGTTGCCATTGACCACTGGCGCAGTGTTGATTCGCGTGGTGCTTTGAGATCGGTCCACTGTTCGTAAGCGGTGACGGTATCCCGCGCGCATCCGAGCGCACCGGCAAACGTCTTGCGGTCCATCCCCGTGTGCTCGCGCGCTTTGCGGAGTCGGTCGCCCGTGTGGAAGGCGAGCGGGTCAGCGAGAAGCGTCTGCGTAATCGGTTCCATATGCCTAAGTTACGGCATCCGACACGCCGAGATCAAGAGTTTCGGCATATGCGGGTATTTCCTCACCCGTATGCAGTAACCTCCGCATATGCCTAGAAACCAACCTAAGCGGCCACTTACCGTTGCCGAAGTCGCCGGGATGTTTGACAAGAATCCTTCAACGATTCTGCGATGGACGCGCGACGGGAAACTGACGCCGATAGCGAAGCTCCCCGGCAAGACCGGTGCCTACCTGTATGACGCGAAGAAGATTCAGCGGCTGGCGAGTAAGGCCACCGCGTGAGCGGGGCCGATCTGCTCGCCGCGAGTGAGCAAGCCGAACTAATTGACTGCGAACGCATCATTGAGGACGGTTACGCCGCGTTCCTCAAAGTCGGGTTAGCCCTGGCAAAGGTCCGCGACTCTCGCCTGTACCGCGCTGAACATGCGACCTTCGAGGCGTACTGCGAAAGCCGCTGGGGATTCACCCGCACCCGCGCCTACGAACTGATGAGCGCGGCCAACATCAGCCAAGCGGTGTCGGAAATTTCCGACATTCCAGTGAGCACCGAATCGCACGCGAAGGAACTGCGCGGGCGAGAGCCCCACACGGCGGCGGAAGTCATGGAACGCGCCGCCGAATCGGGCGGCGTAACGGCGGCGTCTATCCGCGAAGCCCGCGAAGAAATCGCACCTAAGCCCGCGCACGTCACCACGACCACCCGCACCACTGAGTCCACGAAAGTCGAACACGACGTGGACCTAGACACGGGTGAAATCACGTCCCCCGGCTCGCGTGCTCCGCTACAGGACTCAGCCCCTGGCGTCGAGCAACTATCGGCCGAGCCGGGGGCGCTCGACCCAATCGCCGCAGCGAAAGCCGAAGCCGCGAAATCACCCCACGTCCTCGCACACAAAGCGATCGACCGATACCGCGACGCGAATCAGACCGTGAACGCGGCAGGCGGCATCGACGTGATCCTCACCGAAACCCGCGACTACACCGCCGCGCAGAACTGGGCGAAAGACCTAGAGGACGCCATCGACATCGCTGAGACCTGGCTATCGGCAATCCGCCGCCAACACCTAAGGAGCGTCTAGTGAAAGCGTT
>JAKPAQ010000107.1 GCA_029779385.1 Actinomycetes bacterium
GGTGCCCGGTTCCCGGCGACAAAAACGTTGGAAGACTTCACCTTTGACCATGTACCGTCATTGCCGCGGGATGTGATCGCACACTTGGCGACAAGCACATGGATCGCCAAGGGCGACAACGTGATTCTGCTCGGACCACCCGGGGTCGGCAAAACTCATCTGGGCATCGCTCTGGGCATCAAGGCCGCCCAGAGCAGCTACCCGGTGCTCTTTGATACCGCGACCGGCTGGGCGGCCCGGCTCACCGACGCCCACAACAGCGGCCGCCTGCCACAAGAGCTCAAACGGCTGCGCCGCTACCGACTGCTGATCATCGACGAGATCGGCTACCTGCCGTTCGATTCGGACACCGCCAACCTGTTCTTCCAACTGATCGCCAGCCGCTACGAACAGGGATCGATCCTGATCACCTCGAACATGCCGTTCGGCCGCTGGGGCGAAGTCTTCGCCGACGAGATCGTCGCCGCCGCCCTGATCGACCGACTGGTCCACCACGCCGAAGTCATCACCATCAACGGCGACTCCTACCGGACCAAAACACGCCGAGAACTGGTCAGAACCAGCAAGTAACCACAACCAAGGGGGTCAAAATACAACCGACGCTACGGGGTCAATGAATCGCCCCGGGTTTGATGCACACCGGTTACTGGTGTGCAGCCTCTGAGTTGGCCGCGTTTGTAGCGTAGTGGACGGCTTCGTACTCCAGGGGTGGGATGCGACCGAGGCGGTGCATGAGCCGGTCGGCGTTGTACCAGTGCACCCACTCGGCGGTGAGCAGCTCCACGTCGGTCAGACGGCTCAGAGGGCCGCGCCGAAACGGCGAGTCATCGCGGACGGCTTCAGTCTTGTAGAGCCCTATGGTCGTCTCCGCCAGAGCGTTATCGAAGGCATCGCCGACTGTCCCGATTGAGGCCACCAGTCCAGACAGCGCCAGGGTCTCGCCGAACCGCACAGACGTATATTGAGAGCCCGCATCGCTATGGTGAATAGTGTTGCCCAACAATGGATTACCCTCGTCGATACGAAGTTGGGCGGCGTGGCGGATCGCCTGACGCACGAACCGGTCCTCCTTGCTGGCCGAGCAGGTCCATCCCACTATCCGGCCCGCGTAGGCGTCGATGGCGAATGCGGTGTAGACGAACGTTCCGTTGGTCAGCCGTACGTAGGTGAAGTCCGCGACCAGCAGCACGTTGGGCGCGGGCACCCGGAACCGGCGTTTGACCAGATCGGCCGCCCGCGCCGCGGCGGGATCGGCGATCGTGGTGCGGACCTTCTTGCGGCGGGTAACCCCGCGCCAGCCGTTGGCCCGCATGAGGCGCTCCACGGTGCAGCGGGCCACCACAATGCCTTGTCGGTGCAGGTGAGCCCACATCTTGGTAGCCCCGTACAGTGACTCCGGTTTGCGTCGGCCGTGCTCGTCTGGCTCGTAGAAGCCGGCGAGCACCTCGGTGATGACGGTGTCCCACAGCGCCCGAGCGGATGGGGGGCGGGTCAGCCAGGCGTAGAAGGTTCTCGGGGCGATCTGGCAGCCGTGCTCAGTGAGCACGCGGCAGATCGGAGCGACCCCGAACCGAGCACGATGCTCGGCGATGAACGCACAAATCAACGGTGTCGCGGGTCGCTCTCCCGCACGAAGAAACTTGTTGCCGCCTTGAGGATTTCGATGGTTTCCTCAAGCTCGCGGTTCTTGCGCTTCAGCTCTCTATTCTCACGGGCGACGTCGGTGGGCACCCCGTCACGTTGGCCGGTGTCGACCTCGGTCTGGTTGACCCAGCGGCGCAGTGATTCATACGACACCCCCAACCGCTTGGCGACCGCGGTGATGCAGGCCGTGCGGGTGTCGTACTCCTCGGCATGGTCGGTGACCAACCGGACCGCTCGGGCCTTGAACTCGTCGTCGTACTTCCTTGGCATGATGCAAACGACCTTCCCTCGAAAGAAGGTGTGCATCAAACCCGGGGTGGTTCAGCAGTGGGTTCCCAATCTATAGCGACTTGAACTGTGCTCTGGGATTTCTCGCGTTCGACGCACAGCTCCCTCTGGTACAGGTGCGGTTGCGAGTAGGCCTCGCTCCGTGAGGCCGAGACCGTTTGCGAGGGAGTACACACTGCTGGCCGAGCTTGGGTTGTACGACCCGTCTAAGCATCGTGAATGAGGACTGAGATTCCAGCGGGCGCTTGTTCTGCCGGGCCAAAGGTGTGATTCTGAGCAGTCGACATCTACACCACCGGGGGCAAATTCAATGACAGACGACGACGCGTCCAACACGGATGGTTATCCCTTTCCCGGCATGCAAGAGCGAACTGCTCTGGAGTGGCTGATGGCCACTGACGACGGGACCGCAATTGACAGTTG
>JAKPAQ010000120.1 GCA_029779385.1 Actinomycetes bacterium
GCGCCAACGGTCGCTGCCGGGGTCGCGATGTCGGCGTACCGCCGCCCGCCGATCAGGGCTTGGCCAGAAGTTGGTGACACCAGCCCGAGCAGCATCCGCAGCGTGGTGGTCTTGCCGGCTCCGTTGGGCCCGAGGAAGCCGGTGACCGCGCCTGGTCGCACCCGAAAACTCAGGTTCTCGACCGCGTGGGTGGCACCGAAACTCTTGGACAGGCCTTCGACAGTGATGTCTGTGGCAGTACGCATAGCCTCGACCCTAACTAGTCAGGCCGTTCGCGATTCAGGCGAGGCGTTCAACCGCCGCGTCTACCCGCTCATCGGTCGCGGTGAACGCTACGCGCACGTGCTTGGCACCGGAGGTGCCGTAGAAGTCGCCGGGTGCAACCAAGATTCCCCGTTCGGCCAGCCACGCGACCGTTTCGCGGCACGGCTCGCCACGGGTCGCCCACAGGTATAGCGAACCCTCGGAGTGGTCGATCGTGAAACCTGCGCGCTCGAGCGCACGACGCAACCGCAGGCGCCGTTGGGCATACCGTTCGCGCTGTTCGTCGACGTGGGCGTCGTCGCCAAGCGCCGCTTCCATGGCCGCTGCCACTGGGGTCGGCACCATGAAACCCATATGCTTTCGCACCTCGACCAGTTCAGCGACGATCCGCTGATCGCCGACGACGAACGCGTCACGATACCCGGCCAGATTCGACCGTTTCGACAGCGAGTGGACGGCTAAAATCCCGTCGAGGGAGCCGCCGTTGATCTTCGGGTCGAGCACCGAAACTGGCTCGCCCTCCCAGACGAACTCCAAATAGCATTCGTCGCTGACCAGCAGGGCGTCCTTTTCGCGGGCGAAATCGACCCACGCTTTGATGTGCTCTGGGCCGACGACTCGCCCGTGCGGGTTCGACGGGAAGTTCAAGAACACGATCTTAGGTCGCGCCGGACCGAACGCGACTCGAGAATCGGTGGCAACTGCGGTCGCGCCAGCGAACGCCGCACTGACCGCGTACGTCGGATAGGCCAACTCTGGAATACCGACCAGATCGCCGGGGCCGACGCCCAACTGGACGCACAAGTTCGCAATCAGTTCCTTACTGCCAAGGGTCGCGAGCACGTTCTCGGGGCCGACTTGGTCGATCGAGAACCGCCGCGCCAACCAGTCGACGACCGCTTGTCGCAACGATTCGGGGCCCAGCACCGTCGGGTAGCCGTGCGCGTCCGCGGCGGCCGCCAGCGCGTCGCGCGCGACCTGCGGAGTCGGATCGACCGGCGTGCCGACCGACAGGTCAACTATTCCGTCCGGGTGCGCGGCGGCGATTGCCTTTTCGGCCGCGATGGTGTCCCACGGAAAGTCCGGAAACTTTGCCGAGA
>JAKPAQ010000121.1 GCA_029779385.1 Actinomycetes bacterium
GGTCGCCGATAGCAGCGGCATTCCCCACGGTGTCGTTGGCCGCCATCAGGTCGAGGTTCGCGATCGCTGCCGCGGCGCACAGCGGATTCGCCGTGTACGAGTGCCCGTGAAAGAACGTGCGCCCAGAGGTGGCCGACCCGAGGAATGCGTTGTACACGGCCTCGGTTGTCATGACCGCGGACATCGGCAAATACCCAGCAGTCAGGCCTTTGCCGCACGTCATCAGGTCGGGGGTAATACCAGCGTGATCGACGGCCCACATGCGCCCAGTTCGACCGACTCCGGTCGCAACTTCGTCGCAGATCATCAGGACGCCGTATTCGTCGCACAATGCGCGAACACCCTTGACGAAGGCGACGTCATGAGTGAGCAACCCGCCGGCGGCCTGGACCAGGGGTTCGAGGACGATGGCGCAGATCTGTTTCCCATGCTGTTCGAGCAGTTCCCCGAGCTCGGTGAGCACCGCCGCTGCGCGATTGAGGCGACTTTGACCAGGCTCTAGGAGTCCCGGCGACGACACCATCTTGGTCTGCAACAAGATCGGCCGATACGTCTCGTGGAATAGATCGATACCGCCGACACTGACCGCGCCGAGGGTGTCGCCGTGGTAGCCCTCTGCGAAGTGCGCGAAGTACGGTCGATTTTCGCCGCTCTGGGCTTGCGCTTGGTAGGCCATCTTGATCGCCGCTTCAACAGCACTGGCGCCGTCTCCGGCGTAGAAGACTCGGCTCAGCCCGGCGGGTGCGGTCGCAAGCAACTTCTCCGCGAGTTCGATGCCGGGTTCGTGTGTGAGCCCAAGGAACGTGGTGTGGTCCAGTTTGCCGAGTTGATCGATGATTGCCTGATTGATGACGGGGTTGTTGTGGCCGTGGACGTTGACCCACAGCGAAGACACGCCATCGAGGTAGCGGTTGCCGTCGGTGTCCCAGAAGTACATGCCGTCCGCGCGATCAACGACGATCGGTTCGTCCTCGACCCACAAAGACTGTTGGGTGAACGGGTGCCAGACAGCGGATGCATCACGGCGAATCAGGTTCGCAGTGGCTTCGGAGGCCAAACTCATACCCAAGATGGTCGCATCCACCCGTGCAGACCGGTGCGTCCGGCGTAGGGTGAACGACCATGGTTGATCGCGGCAGGCTCCTAGCGGATCGCACGGATCTGCGTCCGCGCGATCGAGACCACCTGCGGGCTTTGATTGCTGACTGGACGCTGGTCGCCGATCTGGCATTCGCTGACCTCGTGCTGTGGGTTCCGACGTGGAATCAAACCGGGTTCACGGCGGTCGCCCAGATTCGTCCAGCGACCGGTCCCACATCTGTGCCGGAGGATGCGGTCGGACGCTTCGTGGCCAAGGGTCGGCGCAGCGAGCTCGATCGCGCGTACGCCAGTGGGCTGATCGTTCGCAGGCAATCCGAGC
>JAKPAQ010000144.1 GCA_029779385.1 Actinomycetes bacterium
ATGTCGGCTTGGCTATCGCGGACATATTCAGGGAGCAGTTTGTCCCCTCGCCGGCCGGTCGCCTCATGCAACTCATCTCGAAAGTCCAAAAGTTCGCCGGTGAGTTCTCGCACCGTATCCATCGGCAGATCAACTAGCCAGGTTGCCGAGATCGCCCGCAGGAGCACCGCATCGCGTAAACCCCCGCCAGAGTTCTTCAGATCCGGCACGGCCTCGTAAGCCAGCCAACCCGAGCGTTCCAGCCGGAGTTCTCGGTCAGCGCGAATCGCCGCCAGTTGCTTCTTTGCGTCTCTTCGCCAGTGGGCCAGAACCGTTGATCTGAGCGCGATTACGAGTCCGGCATCACCGGCGACCGCCCGCGCATCTAATAGACCCGTGGCCACTCGAAAGTCAGCCTCGGCCAACGTGACCATCTGGGTCAGCGACCGAACCGACTGATCGATCGGGACTTTCTGTTCCCATAGTCCGCGCCACAGTTGCTCAGCGACCCGGTCCACCTCCGAGGCGTCCAGTTGATCGCTGTGGAGCAGAACTACGTCGACGTCACTAAACGGTGACAGTTCGGCTCTGCCGTAACCACCAACAGCAACCAACGCCAGCCCAGCGTCGAAAGGCTTTGCGGCCTCGGTGAAGGCGGCGGCCAGGCTGGCGTCAGTTGAATCGGATCGTGCCCGTCGAGCTTGCTGGCTCAGAGCGCTGCTTCGTCGGTCTCGCCGGTGCGGACTCGAACTACCGAGTCAACCGGAACCACCCAGACTTTGCCGTCGCCGATCTTGCCGGTTTGCGCAGCCGAGGTGATCGTCGAAACGACCGTGTCGAGGTCGGCGTCATCAACGACAACTTCCAGTCGGATCTTCGGCACCAGCGACACGTCGTACTCGGCGCCACGGTAGACCTCCGTGTGACCCTTCTGCTGACCGTAACCGCTGGCCTCGGTGACAGTCATACCCGCCACTCCTGCACCGGCAAGGGCTTCGCGCACTTCTTCCCACTTATGCGGCTTGATTACCGCAGTCACGAGCTTCATCTGGTCGTTCTCCGTTCTCAGAGGATGCCGCCGGAAGTACCGGCGATGTCGTAGGCGGACTCTCCGTGCTCAGCAAAGTCGATGCCGGCTGTTACTTCGTCTTCTTCGTCCAAACGCCAACCAATCGTGTACTTGATCGCCAGCGCGATAACCACGGTCAGCACACAAGTCCACCCTAGAGCGATCAAGGCTGCGACCGACTGATTGATCAACGACTCAGCACCGCCGCCGTAGAACAGTCCGTCGATGCCACCTGGCGCCGAGGAAGTGGACAGGAAGCCGATCAGCAGCGTGCCGATCAAACCACCGACGAGGTGAACGCCAACGACATCGAGCGAATCGTCTAGGCCGAACTTGTACTTCAAACCGACCGCCCAGGCGCAGACAGCGCCAGAAACCGCACCAAGTGCAATCGCGCCAGTGATGCTGACTGCACCACAAGCCGGAGTGATGGCGACTAGGCCTGCCACGATGCCTGAGGCAGCGCCAAGCGAGGTTGCTTTGCCGTGGATGAGGCGTTCTACCACCAACCAAGCCAACAGCGCTGCCATCGTCGCCACCGTCGTGTTCATGAACGTCACGCCAGTTTCGGTCATGAACTGGGCCGCGTCCTTGACGCCACCATCGCCGTCAGCGAAGACAATCGAACCGACGTTGAAGCCGTACCAGCCGAACCAAAGCAGGCCCGCGCCGATCATCGTCAACGGCAGGTTGTGCGGGCGCATCTGCTCTTTGGGCCAACCGAAGCGCTTGCCGACGATTAGCGCCAACACGCCACCGGCGATACCGGCGTTGATGTGCACCACCGTGCCGCCGGCGTAATCCTGCGCCGGGAAATGCTCGGCGATGAAGCCGCCGCCCCAAACCATGTGAGCCAGGGGGAAGTAGCAAACTGTGACCCAAACCGGCACGAAAATCAGCCACGCCGAAAACTTCACGCGGTCAGCGATCGCACCCGAGATCAGGGCGACGGTGATAATCGCAAACGTCATCTGAAAGGCGACTGCGATGTAGCTGTCCCAGCCGACGCCGTTAAGACCCCAAAGGGTGAACGGGTTGGCGAAAAACTTGCCATCACCGGTCGAACTGTAGGACGTGGACCAGCCCCACAAGACGTAAACGATGCCGACGACCGCGGCCGCCGCGTACGACATCATCATCATGTTGAGCACCGAACGCGCTCGAGTCATTCCGCCGTAAAAAAGCGCAAGTGCGGGGATGGTCATCATCAGCACGAGGGCCGTTGCCATGAGCATCCAGGCGTAGTAGCCGTCCATCTGGCCTCCAAGTTCGTAGTTCGGACGCGTCTAGCGCCCGGTACAAACTTGGTGGCCTTTAGTTTCGTCAAGCCACGGTCGACGTTTCGTTTCCGTGACAGAACCCGTCGCCGTGTTACTGACTTGTTACAAGTCAGTCAAGCAGTGCGTCGACGAACTCTTCAGCGTCGAACGGCGCGAGGTCGTCTGGGCCCTCGCCCAAGCCAACGAACTTCACCGGCACGCCGAGTTCTCGTTGAACTGCGATGACGATGCCACCCTTTGCCGTTCCGTCCAGTTTCGTGAGCACGATTCCGGTGACGTCCACAACTTCGCTAAAAACGCGCGCTTGAGTGAGCCCGTTCTGTCCGGTGGTGGCGGCAATAACTAGCAGCACCTCGGTAACTGGCGCCTGCTTTTCGATTACTCGCTTGACTTTGCCGAGTTCGTCCATCAGACCCGACTTGGTGTGCAGTCGCCCAGCAGTGTCGATTAGTGCGACATCAAGATCCTCGGCTACGGCCCGCTCGACCGCCGAAAAGGCGACGCTCGCCGGATCTGCTCCTTCGTCGCTACGCACGACCGGGACGCCCACACGAGATCCCCAAGTTTCGAGCTGGTCTGCGGCTGCTGCTCGGAAGGTGTCGGCCGCGCCTAGGAGCACCGAATGACCGTCGGCCACCAAGACCCGCGCTAACCGACCGACCGTTGTCGTCTTGCCGGTGCCATTGACGCCGACGACAACCACCACGCCGGGCACGTCGCCTTGGCCTTCGCTGTTTAGTGAACGGTCCGTGTCGGTGCCGACAAGCGAAATCAGTTCGCTACGTAGGACGGCCCTGGCCGCGGCCGGATCATTGACGCCCTCGGCAGCCAGCCGCGAGCGCAACTTGTCCACCAGTTCGGTTGTTGGCCCGACGCCCACGTCGGCGGCCAGCAACGCATCTTCGATCTGCTCCCACTGGTCCTCGGTGAGGTTGCCGCCACCCAGCAGCGAAACCAGCGATTTGCCCAAGGTGGACTGAGAGCGAGCCAACCGCGAGCGAAGTCGAGCCAACCGGCCAGTCGGCAAATCAGGGTGATCGAAGTGCGGTTCGACCTCCTTTGGCTGCTCAATCTCGAGCTCATCGGCGACATCAGCAGCCGATGGGAGTTCGCGACGCGTGGAACCTAGGTAGAAGCCAAGCCCGCCGCCCACCAACACGATGGCGACAACGAGCAGGATCAAGAGTTCAGTGGTGCTCACCGGCCAACCTTATCGAGTCCGGTGCCAAAGTCAGCACTTCTTCGAAGCGCGCCAACACCATCGGTGCGTGACTGATCACGATCAAGCTACGACCACTTTGATCAGCGAGCGCCAATACGTCGTCCATGAGCGCCTCGGCGGTTGGCGGGTCCAAGTGTTCGGTCGGCTCATCAAGAACCAGAATCCGGTGGTCACCCAACAGCAACCGCGCTAAGCAAAGCCGTTGACGCTCACCGCCCGAAAGCCTGCCGCCGCGCTCACCAACTTCAGTGTCTAGACCCTTGGGCAGGGACTCGGTTAAGGCCGCCAACCCGGCTAGGCGTAGGGCATTGTGCAAGGTCCCGTCGGTTGCCTGCGGGTCGGCGATTCGCAGATTTTCGCGAATGGTGGTGTCAAAGACCATGTCGTCCTGGCCGAGATAACCGATCCTAGTTCGTACGTCTGCGGCGGTTAGGTCACCAGTTGAGGTTCCGCCCAGCAACATCTCGCCGGTGATCGGCTCGATCAGGCGCAACAACGTGTACGCCATCGTGGACTTTCCAGAACCACTCGGTCCGGTCAAGGCGATCTTGCCGCCTTGGGCCAAGTTGAAACTAACCGGCCTAGTCGTCGGTTGACCGTCCCAGCCCGCGACCAGATCAGTGACGGCCAAGTCGTAGTTGCTCGGCAGATCTGTTGGGCTGGCCGGATCGGACACTGGGCTCGATAGCGAACCGAGTGCGCTGAGGCGTTCAACTGCCGCCTCGACCAGTGGCCGGAAACGCTCCGCTTCAGCCCAACCATCCATCGGTTCGGCCAACGCGATTGGCGCCAACAGGATTACCCCGATCACGACTGGATCAATTCCGGCACTCGAAGCGGCCAAAACCGACACCATCGCGCCGGTGACCAGCATGACCAAAGCCGCGCCGAGTCCGCTAACCCCAGCGCCACTGGTTTGAGCTGATTCGGCATCTGCCGTCGCCGCCCGAGCACGCTCGCGGATGGGACCCTGCGCACCGTAGGCGACAATTTCGCGCGCCGAAATGGCAACCGCGGTGACCTCAGCCGATAGGCGGCCCTGGGCCTCGACTTGGGTGCCGCGGTTGCGGCCAGTTCGCGAAACTATCGTTCGTAGGCCGAAGGCGCAAAGCCCGGTACCCACTAGGATCACCGCCGCCGAGACGCCGTCGATCGCGCCAATCACCCCAATCACGATCGCGGTGGCGGCGACGCCAGTCCACCACGGAATACGAACCCGCAGCAGCCGGTCAGGCAAACGGGCAACGTCCGCCACCACCCGGCTGACCACATCGCCACTACGCAAGTCGCCGAGGCCTACCGGGGCAACTCGGTCGACGTCGACGTAGGTGCTCACCCGTTGTTCGACTGCATCGGCCAAAGCAACATCGTGAGTGGCCAGTCGCTCCACATACCGCAGCACCGATCGTGAGATACCGAAAAAGCGAACGGCGACAATCGCGACCATCAGATACAAAACCGGTGGTTGTTCCGCCGCCCGCACGATTAGCCAAGCGCCGGTCAATAGCAGGCCGATCGCGGCCAGTTGGGCCGAGATCCCCATTGCCAAGCCAAATCCCAGCCGCGTCTTACGCGAATACGTCTTGCCCATCACGCCACCTCGACCACTCGGTCGGCACCCGAAATCAACTCTGGCCGGTGCGAAACCACCAAGATGGTGGCACCCGTTGCCCGCAAAGTGGCCAGAACGTGCGCCTCACGCGCTGCGTCCAAACCGGCCGTCGGCTCGTCCAAAAGCACGAGCCAGGCGTCGCCGAGTTCGATGCGCAAAAGTGCCTTCGCGATCGCCAACCGGCGCCGCTCCCCCGCCGACAAGTCGGCGGTTCCTTCGCGCACTTGCCGTTCCAGCGGCAGGTCGAGACCGGCGGCAGTTAGCGCGGCAGAAATCTGGCCGCTGGTCGCGGCCGGGTGACCCAGCGCGACGTTTTGACCGATCGTGCCCGAGATCAGGTGCGGCGTTTGCGGAACCCACGCAATCGACTCACGCCACTGGACGATGTCCAGTTCAGCTATTGGCGTACCCGCAACCTCGACGGCACCTTCGTCGGCGGCCTCAAATCCCAGCAGTACGTCGAGCAGAGTCGATTTGCCTGAACCCGATGGGCCGACAATCGCGACGAACTCCCCCGGCTGAATCTGGAGTTCGGCAAGGGACAACGAAGGATCGCTTCGACCCTGGTGAGTGAGCGTCAGATCGGCCACCCGAACAGTGCTCGGTCTCGTCGGGGCGGCCAAAGTTCCGGTGTGCTTCGGGTGATCCAGCAGATCTAAGAGTTCAGCAGTCGCGGTGGCGCCTTCGGTGCTGTCGTGGAACATCGTGCCGACCCGACGGACCGGAAGGTACGCCTCCGGCGCGAGCAACAGCACGAACATCGCATCGTTTAGATCCAGGTGGCCCTCAACAACGCGCAGGCCGACACTGACGGCAACTAACGCCACCGAGATCGTCGCGATCAGTTCGAGCACCAGCGTCGACAGAAATGCCAACCGCAGCGCACGCATCGATTCGATGCGGTGCGCTTCACCGACCTCGCGAATGCCGCGTTCCTGACGCCGCCCGAACACTTTGAGCACGACGATGCCGTCAACAACCTCACTGAAGTGGCGGGCCAGTCGTTCCATCGCAGCCCACCGCCGTTCAACCTTGTCCCGAGTGAGCAGCCCAACCAGTGCCATGAACAGGCCGATCAGCGGCAAGGTGAGGATCACGATCAGTCCCGACAGTGGATCCACATAAGTCATCACCGCAATAACCATCGCCGGCACCACCACCGCCAAAGCCAACTGCGGCAGGAAGCGCCCGATATAGCCGTCGAATGCATCCATGCCCGGGCCCAGCAGAGCCACGAGTCGGCCGCTTTCGGGCCGCGGGCCGACTCGACGGGGATCCAACAGATCGTCTACGACTTCAGCGCGAAGTTGGGACTTGACTCGAACTATCGCGCGTTCACTGATCACCGAGTGACCCCAAGCGATCAGGGCTCGCAGCGCGAAGGCCAAGGCGATCACCACCGGGAAAACCAGCACTGGCTCGCCCTCGAATCTCCTGGCTACCACCTCAGCGATAAGCCAGGAGACACCGATGACGAGCAGTGCCGTACCGATCCCCAGTGCTACCGACCACCCAAGGTGGGCGCGAACTGTCGAAGACCGACGAACTAACCGGGGATCTAGTGGTTTCACGCTTTCGGCGCAACCGGGTCCGGAATGTGCTGCACGCCGATGCGCTTGCGGAACACCCAGTACGACCACGACTGGTAGCCGATCACGATCGGGGTGAAGAACACCGCCACCCAACTCATGATCTTCAACGTGTAGGGCGTTGAAGAAGCATTCGTGGTGGTCAGACTGTAGGCCGCATCAATCGTCGATGGCAGCACGTCAGGGAACAGACCAACGAAGAGCATCGACACGACCAGACCGATCGTCAACGCGGTACCCACGAATGCCCAGCCGTCGCGCTGCTTCAAGCTGGCCCCGAGACCAGCCAGGAACGCAACGGCAGCGAGTGCACCGAGGATCCAAACGGCCAGCTGACCTTGGTCGATCCCAGTCCAGACAATGAAGGCCACCGCCAGTGCGGCACACAACAAACCAACTTGCTGACCGAGTTTGTGTGCCCGTTCACGAATGTCGCCGACCGTCTTGAGTGCGACGAAGAAGGCACCGTGAACGATGAATGCGGTCAAGGTCACCAAGCCACCGAGCAGTGCATACGGATTCAGCAGGTTGAAGAAGCCGCCGGTGTACTCGTGTGCCGAATCCAGCGGAACGCCGCGAACTATGTTGGCGAACGCAACTCCCCAAAGCAGCGCCGGCACGAACGATCCGACGATGATCGCCCAATCCCAACGGGCACGCCAAGTGTCGTCATCGCGTTTGCCGCGGTACTCGAAAGCGACGCCGCGAATGATGAGGGCCACAAGGATTAGCAGCAGCGGTAGATAGAAACCGCTGAACAAGGTCGCGTACCACTCCGGGAAGGCGGCAAACAGCGCACCACCGCCGACCAAAAGCCAGACTTCGTTACCGTCCCAGACCGGGCCGACCGTGTTTAGCAGCACGCGCCGCTCTTTTTCGTTCTTGGCCAGCAGGCCAACAAGCATGCCGACACCGAAGTCGAACCCTTCGAGCACGAAGTAGCCCACGAATAGGACCGCGATGAGAATGAACCAGAAAGTAGTCAGTTCCATGAGTTAGCTCCTCAGTACGCGAACGCGAGTGGGGTTTCGGAGTCGTCGTCGCGCACCGTTGGCGGATCGGCTGGCGGCAACCCCTTGTTGATATAGGTCATCAGCAACTTGATCTCGACCACCGCGAGTGCGCCATAAAGCAGGGTGAAGGTGATCAGGCTGGTCCAGACGTGCGCCGCCGAAACGCTCGGCGAGACGCCGGCCGCGGTCGGCATCAGACCAAAGACGACCCACGGTTGGCGGCCCATCTCGGTGAAGATCCAACCGAACGAGTTTGCGAACAGCGGCATGAACGGCAACAAAATGGCCGCACGCAACAACCACTTACCGGACTTGGTCTCCAGCGAAGGAACACGACCCTTACGCAGCGCCCACAAGATCCAGGCGCCGACGGCCATCGCTAGGAAGCCCAACCCCATCATCAACCGGAAACTCCAGTAGGTGACCGGGATATTCGGCGCGAAGTTGGTGATTCCAGAGTCAGCGAAGGTTTTCGCGTACTCGGCGTTGAGTGAGTTGATGCCGCGCACCTTACCGTCGAACGACCCGGTCGCCAGCTGCGACAGGACGCACGGAACCTCAATGCTGAACACCGACTCAGAGCCGTCGAGCGTGCCGATCGTCAACACCGAGAACGGCGCGCAACCGTCGGCGTCCTCATAAAGTGCTTCGGCCGCGGCCATCTTCATCGGCTGAACTTCGGTCATGATTTTGCCTTGGATATCGCCAGACAAGACCGAACCGAGTCCGGCAATGAGCAAGGTAACCGCACCGAGCTTGGCAGCGCTGACGAATGCCTCGACGCCAGACTCGGGCCGGCGCAAAATGTGCCACATCGCGATCGCGGCGACGAAGGCGCCACCAACCATGAAGGCGGCAAGCAGGGTGTGCGGGACGGTCACCAAGGTGACCTTGTTGAGCAGGACGGCGGCGAAATCGGTTAGTTCGGCGCGGCCACGGTCGGTATTCATCGTGAACCCCTGCGGGTTCTGCATGAACGAGTTCGCCGCAAGGATGAAGTACGCCGAAAGGGCTGTACCGATGGCGGCAATCCAGATGGTCATCAGGTGCAGACCCGGCTTGAGACGATCCCAACCGAAGATCCACAGGCCCAGGAAGGTCGACTCCAGGAAGAACGCCAACAGGCCCTCGATCGCGAGTGGGGCACCAAAAATGTCACCGACGAACCTTGAGTAACTGCTCCAGTTC
>JAKPAQ010000150.1 GCA_029779385.1 Actinomycetes bacterium
GCCGTGGCGATTTGGAAGTCGGTTGAGGGTGCTTCGGCGACTGCTGTGGCGGGTCCGTCGGTCGTTACGATCGGGAATTTCGACGGCGTCCACCGGGGCCACCAGGCGCTCTTGGCTGCTACAAAGGAGCTGGCTGCGGACCGCACCACGGTAGCGGTTACTTTTGATCCGCACCCGGTGTCGCTATTCAGGCCAGACGCCGCACCCAAAAAACTAACCTCCCTCGCACGTCGGGTCGACCTGTTGCATCAAGCAGGTGCCGACGAAGTGAGAATCCTAGATTTCACGATGGAAATGGCGGCTTGGTCGCCCCAGGATTTCGTGGAACGAGTAATCCTCGACCAATGCCAGGCCCAAGCAGTTGTCGTTGGCGAAGGTTTTAGGTACGGCAATCGCGCGGCCGGCACGATCGAGACCCTTACCAATGCAGGCGAGGCCGCCGGGTTCGAAGTGACCGCGTTGACCCTCGCCGGAGACGGCGAAACGTTCGCCTCTTCTCGAGTAAGAGAAGCCATTGCTGCCGGAAACATCTCCCAAGCCGCGCAGATCTTGGGTCGGCCGCCAGAAGTTGAAGGCGTCGTCATCGAAGGCGATCGTCGGGGGCGCGAAATCGGCTTCCCGACGGCGAACATTCCGGTCGATGACGAGTATGCGGTTCCGCCAGATGGCGTCTACGCCACCTGGGTGAACCTGCCGGACGGCTCGCGCGCCGCGGCGGCCACCTCCATCGGCACGAACCCCACCTTCGAAAATGTTGCGGGCCGTCGAGTCGAGTCCTATGTCTTAGACCGCGACGACCTGTTCCTTTACGGCAATCATTTGCGAGTCGAGTTCGTTGAGCACCTTCGCGAGATGGTCGCATTCGACTCGTTAGCGGACCTGCTGGCGCAGATGGATCGCGACGTCGAGCAAGCCAGAGCGATCTTGAAAGGTTAAGGGCACGGCGATTAGGCTGCGCCACAACCTCGCTGGTACCCTGAGAGTTGCCGTCTAACGGCCACGGATTGAGAGTGCCCCGGTGAACAGGCCCGGGCGCGCCGTGCAACGAAACTCCAAGGAGAAAAGTGTCGAAGAAGACCGCTGCCCCCACGGTGGCCAACCTGTCCAAGCAAGAGATCATCGCTCAGTACGCGACCAGCGAAGGCGACACCGGCTCCGCGGAGGTCCAGATCGCGCTGCTCACCGGTCGCATCTCGCACCTGACTGAGCACCTGAAGGATCACAAGCACGATCACCACAGTCGTCGCGGACTGCTGTTGCTGGTTGGTCAGCGTCGTCGCTTGCTGAACTACCTGCAGAACACCGACATCGAACGCTACCGCTCGCTCATTGAGCGCCTCGGCCTGCGTCGCTGATTTCTGATCGCCGGTCATCCCATTGGGGTGGCCGGCGTTCTTACAACTGAACATCCATCCATTCAAGTGTCGAGGCGCGGTCCTCGGTAGTGGCTCCCGGAAAGTCCCAGTCAGGTTCAGTCCGGCGGCCTCGATCGAAGACCACCTCGTCCGTCCGCGAGTCGCGGCACCTGCTGCGTTCGCAGAAGGGACAGACATGTCCGAAATCACTTCCGTAGAAACCGTTATCGACAACGGCGCCTTCGGCACCCGTACCATCCGCTTCGAGACTGGCCAGTTGGCCCGTCAGGCCGCCGGTTCGGTATCTGCCTTCCTCGACGAGGACACCATGCTGTTGTCGGCCACCACGGCCAGCAAGCAGCCCAAGGATCATTTTGATTTCTTCCCGTTGACGGTTGACGTCGAAGAGCGGATGTACGCCGCCGGCCGCATCCCCGGTTCGTTCTTCCGTCGCGAAGGTCGCCCAGGCGAGGACGCGATCCTCACCTGCCGGCTGATCGACCGTCCGCTGCGCCCAACCTTCAAGAAGGGCCTGCGCAACGAGGTCCAGGTCGTCATCACGGTTTTGGCGCTCAACCCTGACACCCCGTACGACGTGCTGGCGATCAACGCCGCGTCCGCCTCCACTCAGATCTCGGGCCTGCCGTTCAGTGGCCCAGTCGGCGCGACTCGCGTTGCGTTGATCGATGGCCAGTGGGTCGCGTTCCCGACGCACAGCCAACTCGAAGAGGCAGTTTTCGACATGGTCGTGGCCGGCCGGATCGCGACTGCGGCCGACGGTTCGACCGATGTGGCCATCATGATGGTTGAGGCCGAGTCGACCGAGTCGACGTGGGACCTAGTTCAGTCCGGTGTTCAGGCGCCGACCGAGGCAATCGTCGCCGGTGGTCTCGACGCCGCCAAGGTATTCATCCGTCAACTCTGTGAAGCTCAAGCCGAGCTGGCCGCGGCAGCCGCCAAGCCGGTCCAGGACTTCCCGGTATTCCTGGACTACGAAGACGACGCCTACGAAGCGGTCAAGCAGATCGCGTCTGACGACTTGGCTCAAGCCCTGACGATCGTCAGCAAGGCCGACCGCGAAGACCGTGAGTCCGAAATCAAGGCGAACGTTATCGCCCAGATCGGCGAGCAGTTTGCCGGTCGTGAAAAGGAGCTCGGCGCTGCCTTGCGTTCGTTGACCAAGGCCCTGGTTCGTGAGCGGGTGCTGCGTGACAAGGTCCGGATCGACGGCCGCGGGTTGGCTGACATTCGTGCCCTGTCCTCTGAGGTTGGCGTGATTCCTCGCGTCCACGGTTCGGCCCTGTTCCAGCGCGGCGAAACCCAGATCTTGGGTGTGACCACGCTGAACATGCTCGACCTGGAGCAGAAGCTCGACACGCTTTCGCCCGAGACGACCCGTCGCTACATGCACAACTACAACTTCCCACCGTTCTCCACCGGTGAAACCGGCCGCGTGGGTTCGCCCAAGCGCCGCGAAATCGGTCACGGCGCACTCGCTGGCCGGGCCCTACTGCCAGTGTTGCCGACTCGCGCGGAGTTCCCTTACGCGATCCGTCAGGTATCTGAGGCGCTCAGCTCCAACGGTTCGACCTCGATGGGTTCGGTCTGCGCCTCGACGCTCGGCCTGCTTAACGCTGGTGTGCCGCTGCGCGCGCCGGTCGCTGGTATCGCCATGGGTCTAATCTCTGGCGAGGTCGACGGCCAGACGCAGTACGTGACGCTGACCGACATCCTCGGCGCCGAGGATGCCTTCGGCGACATGGACTTCAAGGTAGCCGGTACCCGCGACTTCGTGACCGCACTGCAGTTGGACACCAAGCTCGACGGCATCCCGGCCGACGTGCTGGCCGGCGCCTTGGCCCAGGCCCACGATGCTCGTCAGACCATCTTGGACGTTATGGCCGAAGCGATCAGCGAGCCCGACGAAATGAGCCCGTACGCTCCGCGGATTATCACGGTGAAGATCCCGGTCGACAAGATCGGCGAACTGATTGGCCCCAAGGGCAAGATGATTAACCAGATCCAGGACGACACCGGCGCGAAGATCTCGATCGACGACGACGGAACTGTCTTCATCGGTGCTGAGGGCGGCGACGCTGCCGAAGCGGCCCGTTCGGCCGTCAACGCTATCGCCAACCCGACGATGCCTGAGGTCGGCGAACGCTACCTCGGTACCGTCGTCAAGACCGTTGACTTTGGCGCGTTCATCTCCTTGCTCCCGGGCAAGGATGGCCTGCTGCACATCAGCAAGCTTCGTGAACTCAACGGCGGTCAGCGCGTCAACAACGTCGACGACGTCGTCAAGGTCGGCGACAAGATCCAGGTCGAGATCGCTGAACTTGGCGACCGCGGCAAGATCTCCTTGGTCCCGGTCATTGAAAAGGCCGAAGAGTCTGCTGAAGACTCCGCCGAAGGCTGATCCGTTCGAAACGTGACTGTGCCCCACACCGTTTGGTGTGGGGCACAGTCACGTTTGGGGCCCCGATAGCATCGACTTCATGACACGTGTGGCGGTACTTGGGGCAAAAGGGCGAATGGGTTCAACGTCGGCGGCGGCGATCGCGGCCGCCGACGGACTTGAACTGGTTGCCCAGATTGATCTTGGCGACGAACTGGACCAGTTGGTCGCGGCAAACACCGAAGCGGCCCTTGTTTTCACCACCCCAGACGTTGCACTCGATCAAGTTCGGTGGTGTATCGAGCGCGGTATCCACGTGGTAATCGGAACCTCTGGTTTTGATGACGCGGCCATAAGTCAGTTACGCCAAGAGGTCCTAGCGCACCCAAACGTTGGTGTTCTGGTTGTACCAAACTTCTCGGTCGGCGCGGTTTTGATGATGCGGTTCGCTGCCGTGGCGGCCCCGTTCTTTGAGTCGGTCGAAGTGATTGAGATGCATCACCCAGACAAGGTAGATGCGCCCTCTGGCACCGCGGTCAGAACCGCCGAACTGATCAGCCAAGCAAGGTCTGAGGCTGGCTGTGCGCCTCTGCCGGATGCGACCGTCGCAGATCCGCTGGGGGCTCGCGGCGCAGCGGTCGCCGGGATCCCAGTTCACGCTCTTCGCGCGCGGGGCTTCATCGCTTCCCAAGAGGTTGTTCTAGGCGATCCGGGAGAGATTTTTAGCATTCGCCACGACTCGTCGAGCCGCGAATCGTTCATGCCCGGCGTTGTTGCGTCACTTCGCTGGATCGCAACAAACCCGGGAGTAACAGTTGGGCTTGACCCGGTGCTTGGCCTTGGCTGAGGGCCTCGCGCTTCGGCCGCCCGCCCACCGGGTGAGTCCGAGAGCGCGCTGGATGTGGATGGCCGGCGAAGTCGTCTATTTGGCGGTCATCATTGTCGGCGGCCTGATCGTCGGTGAGTTTTGGAACTGGCTCGGCGACCGCATGTGGATCGTTTATGGGCTCGCCGCGGCCCAAGCGATAGCCGTGTTCGTTTCGCCTTTTGTCCGGTTCCACGTTCACCGTTGGGAAGTTACCGACACAGCCGCCTACACGCAGGCCGGGCTATGGAGCATCACCCGTCAGATCGCACCGCTGTCGCGAATCCAGACGGTAAACGTTGATGAGGGCGCGATTTCGCGATTGTTCAAACTCGCTTCGGTGACGATCACGACTGCATCTTCGGTCGCCGACATCGAGATTTCGGGGCTTGACCGTGATGTCGCGGCCGCCTTGGCTTCTGAACTGACCGTAAAGGCAGATCTGGAATCGGGCGACGGCACATGAGCGAACCGCAGATGAGCGAACCGCCCGTTAGTGGACCGGCGGTGGGCGAACAGCCATGGCAAAGGCTCGACCGGCGGATGCTCATCGTTGAGCCAATTCGGGCGATCAAAGACTTCTTCCCACTGATCATTGCCGCTTTCTTGTTTGGCAGGAGCGACTTTTCGGATTTGCCTTGGCAGTTGCTGGTGGCGGTATTTCCGATCGGTTGGGGCCTACTGCGCTTTTGGGCCACTCGATTTCGGATCAGCGAAGGTCGCCTCGAACTGCAAACTGGTTTGTTGAACCGGCAACGACGTTCAACCTCGTTGGATCGAATCAGGACTGTCGATTTCACTGCTAGTCCGCTTCATCGAGTGTTGGGATTGACCTCTGTCAAGATGGGTACCGGGATCTCATCGGTAGGCGACGGCGATCTGGTGCTTGACGGTTTAGCCAAAGAGCGAGCCGAGCAAATGCGTAGTGAACTTCTTGCCGGTCCCTCTGCCCAAGAAATCGAAGAGACTGCTGGGTCGGATCTGGGACAGGCGCCAAGGACGGGCGAAATAGTTGCTCAACTGGACCCAAAGTGGGCCAAGTATGGACCACTGACCACAACTGGTTTGGTCGCTCCACTTTCGCTCATCGGCTTCTTGATTTACCTCGGCAGCGAGTTCGGGTCGAGTGCAGATTTCACCAAATACCGGCTCGACTCGTTGGCGATTGGGCTGATCGCCTTCATCTCAGTGGTTCTGTTTTTTGTGTTGGCGATCGTTGTCCCGATCGCCGGCTATCTGGTAGCGAACTGGGGTTTTCGACTCACTCGCGAACCAGCTGCGTGGTCGGTCAGTCGTGGCTTGTTCACGACCAGACGAACGCACCTTGACCGCGAGCGGGTAGCAGGGGTGAGTATCGGTGAAGAGTTACCGCTTCGCCTCGCCGGAGGTGCACGACTGTCGGCGATCTCGACGGGCATCAACCTGCTCAGCGATGACAGTTCGGTTCTCCTGCCGGCAGCCAGCAGGGGAGTCGTGGACAAGGCGGCCGCCGAAGTGCTGGGTGTCCAGTCACCGGTGAGCGCACAGTTGCGTAAGCACGGGTCGGCGGCAGCCACTAGGCGTTGGACCCGGGCGCTCATCCCGGTCTTGGGGTTGGCAGTGGCTGCGGGCGTGGCGACGTGGCTTGGGTATCTACCAACTTGGCTCTTGTTGGCGCTGCCGGTGCTGTTGGTCTTGGCCGCGGTGGTGGCTTGGGATCGGGTTCGGATGCTGGGGCACCTGCTGACTGAAAGCCATCTAGTTTTTCGTTCCGGGAGCCTGTCGTGCGATCGCGAGATTTTGCGAACCGATCAGATCATCGGCTGGAACTTCACCTCGAACCCGTTTCAGCGTCGAGTCGGTTTGGCTAATTTGGTGGCAACGACGGCGGGCGGAAGCCAGTCGATTACCGCAATCGATATTCCGCTTGAGGCTGCCGTTGCGGTTGCCAATGAGGCAGTGCCCGGCCTAGCAAGCCAATTTCTGGCCGAACCAACCTTCACCAAAACAACCTGACCAGGGCGGTCGTTGCGGCGGCCGCGATAAGCATTGGCAGGAACGATACGTTTCGCCAAAGCAGGAAAGCGGCCATTGCGAGTCCGGCAAATCGGGCGTCAAGTACGAGTTGTGTCCCGGTCGAGAAAGTTTGCACCGCAACGAGTGCGGCCAGCAATCCGACTGGAATAAGTGCCGCCGCCCGAACCGTGAACGGGTGTTCCAAAATGTGTTCGGGCACCGCAAGGCCGGCTAGTTTCAGCAGATAGCAGCCGAACGAGACTGCGATGATTCCCCACCAGAGTTCACTCATCGCCCACCTGCGCTGCTGACTTGCCGATCACTAGGCCGATTGCCACCGCGAGCAGCCCGCCGACGATGATGGGGGCGCCCGCCGGGGTCACCGGTACCAATCCGAGGGCGACCGCACCGGCGATAAACGCGAGCCACCTCGTGGTGGCCGTGTCGAGTCTGGGCCAAAGCAGGCCTAAGAACGCGGCAGCCACCGCCGCATCGAGGCCTATTGCCTTCGGATCGCCGATCGCGTTTCCGGCGACCGCGCCAACGAACGTCATCAGGTTCCAGATGATGAAGATCGACAACCCAGTCCAGTAGAAACCGAGTTTGCTTTGGTGGACGGTGGGGCGGGTCAATGCCATTGCTGTTGACTCGTCGATCACCAAATGTGCGGTGGTGAATCGGCGCAGTCCTCGTACGCGCAGGATCGGTGCCAGCGAGATGGCATAGAACGTGTTTCGTGCCCCGAGCAGAACCGCAGTAAGCGCTCCTGCCGTGGCGGTGCCGCCGGCCACGATGACGCCCAAGAAGGCGAATTGGGAGGCGCCGGTGAAGGCAAGCAGGCTCAGCGCGCACGCTTGGGCAACTGACAACCCGCCGGTAGTGGCGAGGGCGCCGAAGGAAATCCCGTACAGGCCAACGCCGAGACCAACTCCAAGGGAGTCGGCCTTCACCTGACGATCGGTTGATTCACTCACGCGAACCGGTGGCCTATTCGAACGAGGTGTGCAGTCGGATCTGCTTCACCGGTCCGGTTGCGCCTTCGAACTCTCGGTGCGCACCGTCGGCGTCCCAACCGGCGGCCAACAAGTAGGCGCGCAGGGTGCCGTTGCTGGGCGAAACCCACCAGACGCCGCGTTTGAAACCGTCGGCGCTGAGGGTGTCGGCGCAGGCTTGCAGGAGCCGAGCACCGTGACCGTTTCGTTGATGTTCAGTTGAGATGGCGAATTCGCCGATCTCGCCGTCAACGATCTGGTCGGCGTCTGGGTCATGACAGGGGTGAACGAGGGCAAAGCCTCGGATGTTTGCGCGTTCGAGCGCGACGAGAGTGCGGATTCGAGCATCTGGCGGGGCACTTATGAGCTTGGTCCAGCGAGCGGCCATCGCAGTCTCATCTAGCGCGGCCAAGTCGGCTTCGGCGATCGTTTCGCCGAAGGTGGCGAGCCAGTGTTGGCGCTGGATTTGAGCAATCGCGGGGGCATCGTTTGGCCAGGCCAGTCGAGCGGAAACGTCGGCGCTCACCGTAGGTCAACTCCAACGGTTAGAAAGGCCACATTGCAGGTCGCGGTCACAAGGGTCAGTATCGCACGCACGAACGGTGCGGTTGCTGCGAGTTGACGGACGTACGTTGCTAATGTGCAGGGCATGCGTCCCTACCTTGACCTGCTCCAGCGCATCTTGGACGAAGGCATTTCTAAAGGCGATCGGACCGGCACCGGGACGCTGAGCGTTTTCGGTCACCAGATGCGGTTCGACCTGGCCGAGGGATTCCCGGTGGTGACGACCAAGAAGGTTCACCTCAAGAGCGTGATTGCCGAACTGCTTTGGTTCATCGCTGGCGACACCAACACCGGCTACCTGCGTGAGAACGGAGTGACCATCTGGGACGAGTGGGCCGATGACGCCGGCGACTTGGGGCCGATTTACGGCTACCAGTGGCGATCTTGGCCGGCGCCGAACGGCGAACATATCGACCAACTCAAGGCCGTCATCGAGGCGATCAAGACGGACCCGAACTCGCGCCGACACATCGTCAGCGCGTGGAACGTGGCCGACCTGGACAAGATGGCGCTGGCGCCATGCCATGCGTTCTTCCAGTTTTATGTTGCCGACGGCCGGCTAAGTTGCCAGCTTTACCAACGTTCGGCCGATGTCTTCCTTGGCGTTCCGTTCAACATTGCTTCCTACGCGTTGCTCACTCAGATGGTGGCCCAGGTGACCGACTTGGAACCGGGCGACTTCGTTTGGACTGGCGGCGATTGCCACCTTTACGTCAATCACCTCGAGC
>JAKPAQ010000172.1 GCA_029779385.1 Actinomycetes bacterium
TGACCCGGAAGTTTTCGACCACATCATCGATGCTGCCGCCGAAATCCTTGTTGCCGCGGTCAAGGAGAACAAAGCAGACTTCGGCTTCGTTTCGCGAGAGCGAGTCGGCGGATCTGAAGTCGTGCGGGCAGCAATTCGCCATGAATTGGAACTGTTCGAAACCGAACTGGCGGTCGTCCTGGTCAAGTTGCCAAACATCGAAAACTGGAGCACTGCGGACGTTCAGATGGTGGCCAAGTTGTTCGTGCGCAACATGGTTGCCGGGGCCGAGGAAGTAGTCGAGATGCCCGCCGGTCGACCCGATCTTGAACAACAAATAATCGAGGGCGCGAGACGGCAAATGCGACTAATCGTGCTCGGCTTCAAAGACTGGCGAAGCTAATGTCGAACCGGTTCTTGGACCCGACTTCGCGAACCCCGCGTGAATGGTTCACGGTGGCGGCAATCGCGATTGGGCTGGCCCTGATTTTCCTAGTTATTCGACTACTGGGAAGTGGGGGAGCATGGTTGCTGCCCGCGGCACTCGCGGTGATCGGCGCAGTGAACCTAATTCAAGGAGTACGGGCCAAACGGCTGCAATAACGGGTGCTTGCTTGGGGTGGGCGGGGCTGATGTGGCCGCAGGCGGCCAGTGCGCAGCAGGTTCTCAGATTGATCACGCCTTTCGGGTTCCTAACACCGCGAATGTGTGCATAACTGGAAACAACGACATCTCGGGAGCAGCCCAATCGCCTCAGGAGTACTCGAGATGCGCTCACTTCGAAAGAAACTATTTGTTATCGCTTTAGCTTCGGTTACCGCCGCGGCAATTGCCGCGCCAGCGACTGCGTCAGCGTCGCGACCCAAACCCTCGCCGAAGCCGACGGTCCAAGTCATTGCCGCGGGCCTTGAAGGCCCATTTGAGGTTTCGTCCGCCGGTCGCAACCTAATAGTCACCGAATCGGGAAAGGGACGGGTGCTGTCGGTCGATCCTCGCAGAGGCTCGGTCCGCACACTCGTCGACGGGCTGGGCGAGGGAGCGCCAAGTGGTGCGGTCAAGATCGGGCGGCGAACTTTCATCGTCACCGGTGAGGCTGGCGGCCCGCCAGAAGCCGAAACGCCGACACCAACACCGCCGTATCCGGGGTCATCGGTCCTAGTCGCATCACGAGGGCGAGTTCACCAGCATGCCGATCTAATGGCATTTGAGTTGGCAAATAACCCCGATGGGCAAACGCAGTTCGGGCCAGACGGTGCACCACTAGACGCGCTCTCCAACCCCTTCTACGTGATTGCCCAGCGTGGCCATTTTCGGTCGTTACTCGTAGCGGACGGGGGCGCGAACGCCGTCCTTCGGGTGGACTGGCGAGGACGTGTTTCGGCGTTCTTCGTGCCGCCGACGGTAAACACCGGTGCGTGTGAGGGCCGGCCGAACAACGACGAGAAAACAGTCGGCTGCGATGCGGTACCGACCGGGTTGGCATACGGTCCACGAAACACGCTCTACGTTTCGGCGCTCACCGGCGAAGCGCCAGGGGAGGGGCGCATCTACGTGTTGAACGCTCGCACTGGAAGAGTCCTAAAGGTGATCAGCGGGTTCACGTCACCAACTGGTGTCGCGGTCAGACCAGACGGAACAATCTACGTTTCTGAGGTCCTTTACGGGGCACCGGAAGCTGAACCAGGGCCCGGACTTCAACCCAGCCGATGTCGGGCGAATCGTCCGGCTATCGCCTCATGGCAAACGTTCCTACGCGCAGGTGACGATGCCGACCGGCGTGCTTTGGCACCACGGCAAGCTGTATTCCTCGGCGTGGTCAATCGCGGGGTTCTTGGGCATTTCCGGTGCCGGTCAGGTCGTCTCGGTTTCAGACGCAGCCTTTGTGACGCCGCCTAGGTCATGACCAGACGTTTGGCTAGTTCGGCAGGATCCCGTGTCGAGTGATGCCGGCCATGACGCGAGCGGTTTCTTCGATGTTCAGGTCGATCTCGCGAAAACTCGCGTCAATCGCCGAACCCCAACACATGCCGATACAGATTGGAGTAGTGATCTCTGGCGCGTAAACCTGCGGCCATTCGTCGGCGCCATGGCGAACTACTTCCGTGAGACTGTCGACAAATGGCGCGACGCTCTTGGCATAGAACTTCTGTCCCGCGTCTCGCTCGGTGAACAGGACAACGCCAAGCAGTTCGATGGTTTCGACAAAGATCGTCAACAGTGATCGGTAGAAAATCTGGACCACTTCGTCGGGGCCGTCGGCTGTTGCGGCTTCTCGGGTCACCTCCGCCACTAAACCGCCAAGACGCTCGTTGAGCGGTTCGACGATCGCCGCGTCGAAGAGTTGTTCTTTAGACTCGAAGTGGCGGTAAAGCAGCGCCACGTTGATGCCGGCGCGGTCGGCGATGTCACCGATTCTGGCGCCGTCGGGGCCGACTTGCAGGAACTCTTCACGGGCGGCAGCCAAGATTTGAGCTCTGCGTTCAGGCCCCGAAAGTCGCGTCATCTTTGTCGCCTCCTAGCCGTAAGCATAGGACTCAGGAACCCAATTCTCAGGTAGTTCACAGTTGTGTTGGTCCGCGACCGGGCGTAGCGTCGAAGGCGTAGCAGTTTTCGATGTTTTCGAACGGAAGGAGACTCTCATGTCCGTCACACATCATCTGCATTTTCACCGGCACACCCCCACTAGGGCAAAGCCACAGCCCGTCTCGATTCCCGGTGCCCCAACCGCAACTGGTGGCGTAGTGCTTGCGACCGCGTTTGCGGTTGCGCTTGCGGGTTGGGCTTTCGGCCTGTTTCAGATCATCTCGGCACCGAAAGGGGCGAACGTAGAACTGTGGACGGCACTTGCAATCGGTTCGGCCTTGGCCATTTTTGTGTCGTTCATTTGGAAGAGTTTTCGGGCTTGACGCGGTCGGGCTAACGGTTTCGGTAGGCTCCTTGCTTAGCCCAATTTGCCGAGGAGCCCGATGCCAAACCCGCTTGAACTTGCCGCCCGACTCCCCGAAGGTTTCGCGCTCGGCGCGGCGACCGCGGCCCTACAAATAGAGGGGGCCGCAGATCAGCGGGGCCGCTGCGGTTGGGACGAGTTCGCCGACGAGCCCGGCCGGATCACTGACGGCTCTACGCCGGCGGTCACCTGTGATCACGTCCACCGACTCGATGAGGATTTGGACCTGCTCAAGGGCGCCGGGTTGGACTCCTATCGGTTCTCGATTTCGTGGCCGCGAGT
>JAKPAQ010000208.1 GCA_029779385.1 Actinomycetes bacterium
TGGCGGTATTGGGGCCGTTGGCTACCTACGCTGAACCCCATTCTTACGACTTGTGCACGAACCATGCCGAACGGATGTCGGCGCCGCAGGGTTGGAGCGTAATTCGGTTGGCTCCTGAGTTCGTTGAGCCCGAACCAACCCATGACGATTTAGTGGCGCTAGCGGACGCAGTCCGTGAGGCCGGCCGGCCGGCGCCGGCGCCCGAAGCTGAAGATTCAGGTCCTGCGCTTCGGATTGTTCGCAACGATTCGGCTACGGTGGTTCCGTGAACCTCGACCCAGCGCTGTTGGAAATCCTCGTCTGTCCCCAGTGTCGTTCGGGACTGTTTGTAGACAACGACGCCGAAGAGTTGCTATGCAACGGTTGTGCGCTCGCCTACCCTGTCCGCCGTGGTATTCCCGTGATGTTGGTTGATGAGGCACGCACCCTGAACGCGGGCTAACTGCTCGTTTCGTCGTGGCTGCGGCCATCAGGTGTTTTCAACTATCATTGACGTGATTCTGCATGACTGAGCCGCCCGTGAAACCCCAGCGCGAGGCCGTGGTCAACGACGGTCTGGCTTCACGCCTGTCCGCATTGTCCGCGGCCGTTTCTGCGTTGCCCTTTGAACTTGAGACGACCGACTTCGCCAGCGACCGGGCGCTGCAACGTGAAATCGCCGAACAACTAGACGACTATGTCGTGCCGCGGCTACAGAATCTTCAGGGGCCGCTACTTGTCGTGGTGGGCGGCTCGACGGGTGCTGGCAAGTCGACGCTGGTGAACTCGATTGTGGGGCGGCGAGTTACCGCAACTGGAGTGCTTCGCCCGACCACTCGAACGCCGGTCCTTGTGCATCACCCCGATGACACTGGATGGTTCACCTCCGGCAAGATCCTGCCCGACTACGTCCGCACCGGCTCGAACAGTCGCCGGGCGAACACGATCCGCCAAGTTGCCAGTTCGACGCTCTGGCCGGGGGTCGCAGTGTTGGATGCGCCTGATTTTGACTCGATTGATCAGACCAACCGCGATATGGCCGAGCAGTTGCTTGGTGCGGCTGATCTTTGGCTGTTCGTGACTTCGGCGGCTAGGTATGCCGATCAGGTGCCGTGGGATTACTTGCGTCGCGCGGCTGACCGGAAAGCTTCGATTGCGGTCGTACTGGATCGGACTTCGCCCGAAGCGCTCGGTGAGGTGCGCCGTCACTTGGCCAGGATGCTCACCGAGCATGGTTTGGCCGACGTGGCTTTGTTTTCCGTGCCCGAATCCACGCCAGATGCCGAAGGCGTCCTGCCGGGCCGAGACGTGGCCCAGATCGTGATGTGGCTGCGTGGCCTAGCTGCCGACGAATCGCGTCGCCGAGTCATCGTCGAGTCGACCTTGCAGGGCGCGATCTCTCACGATGTCGAGTCCAGTAAGCACCTATCGACCCAGTTCGCCAAGCAGGTGCAGACCGCCGAACTTTTGCATGAGGACGTGGAGACGGTCTATCGCCGGGCACACGCCGACCTGATGGCTGCTGCCACGGACGGCACGATGATGCGTGGTGAGGTGCTGGCCAGGTGGCAGGCTTTTGTCGGTTCGGCGGAGATTTTTGGCAAACTCGAACGAACCGTGGGCAGCGTACGCGACCGACTTTTCAATCGTGGTTTGGCTAAGCCTGAAGGGGCGGCAGCGGCGGCCGTTTCCGGACTGCATCTGCTGATCTTGGATCGGGCGGAGCTTGCTGCCGAGGAGGCCGCGCGGGCGTGGGAACAAAACCTGGCTGGCCGGGTGTTGCTGACGGCCAACCCTGGGCTGGATCGCGCCTCGCGAGACGTGCGAGTCAAAGCCGAACGACTCGCCCGCCAGTGGCAGGAGTCGGTCTTTGATCTGGTGGCGCAGCGCGGCGCTCAAAAGAAGACCAAAGCCAAAGCGTTGGCAATCGGCGTGAACGCGACCGGGGTCGCCCTGATGATGGTGGTTTTTGCCGGTACCGCAGGTCTCACCGGCGGCGAGTTGGTGATTGCTGGCGGCACGGCTGCGGCCGGTCAGGCGGTCCTTAGCGCGGTTTTCGGCGATCAGGCGGTGCGTGAACTCGTGACGGCCGCCAGCGCCGACTTGGCTCGCCGACTCGACGAACTACTCGCTGATGAGGCGCGTCGGTTCAGTGACTTGCTGCCAGACCTAGACCAGTTGACTAAGTACGGCCAGGACCTCGATCAGGTGCTCGCAAGTTGGCAAGAGGCACCTGCGGAGCGTGGCCGATGACTGAACTTGATGAACGGATCGATTCGCTGCGAGAGGCCTTAGCCGCCGGCGAAGGAGTCCTAGACCCGGCCGAGTTGCGCAGCGCTGCCGGAGTTTTCGAACACACCAAAGAGCGACTTGAATTGTCCGACTCGCACACCGTTGCGGTGTTGGCCGGCGCGACTGGCTCAGGCAAATCATCGCTGTTCAACCGGGTGGTCGGCCTCGACGTTGCCGAGGTGGGTTACCTGCGACCAACGACCGCTACGGCGCTGGCCTGCGCTTGGGGGCCGGCCGGCGCAACCAAACTGATGGACTGGATGGGGATCGCCAAGCGCGACCAGTTGAGCCGGCGCGGGGTGCTGGATGGTTCGCGCGATGAAGAGTTGGAAGGACTGGTCCTCGTCGACCTGCCCGACCACGATTCGGTGATGACTGAAAACAAGGACGTGGTCGACCACGTTTCGCGGTTCGCGGACTTGTTCATTTGGGTTTTGGATCCGCAAAAGTACGCCGATGAGGCCATCCATGCGCGGTATTTGCGACCGTTGGCCACCCACCGTGAAGCTTCTGTTGTGGTGCTGAACCAGGTTGACCGGCTCAACCCGAAAGAGCGCGAGTTAGCGGTGCGCGACATTGAGCGGATTCTGGCCGAGGAAGGCTTTGCTGGCGTTCCGGTGATCGCCACCAGTGCACTGACCGGCCGCGGCGTTGGTGAACTTCGGGCGCAGATCCGCGACCGGATCAACTCCAAGAAGTCCGCTAGGTCACGGCTGGTGGCCGACGTTCGCCAAGTTGCGCGTGAGTTGGCCGAAATTGGCGGCACCGCGCAAGTGCCCGGCCTGGATCCGGCGGCTGCCGATGGACTTATCGACACGTTTGTCGAGTGTGCGGGCGTTCGGCAGATCGCCGCAGCAGTCGAGGCCTCCACCGCCCGGCGAGCGGCTGCAGCGACCGACTGGCCGGTCTTTAGCTGGGTCAGCAAACTGCGTCGCGACCCGTTACGACAATTGGGCATGGGTCGGTCGGCTAGGGATGCGGTTGCCCAAGCAGGCCAGATTGCGCCGTCGGTCCAGCGCGCCCGAGCCGATCAGGGCGTGCGTGACCTGGTCGAGCAGTCGACCAAGTCGATGGCGCGGCCCTGGCGCCTGGCGATCTCGCAGAGCTTGCTCTCGGGCGGCACCAACGACGTGATCGACGAGTTGGACGCTGCCGTCGGGCAAGTTGACCTTGGGTTGGAGCGCCGGCCAGCTTGGTGGACGCTGGTGGCCGCGCTGCAGTGGCTGACCTTTGCCGTCGTGCTGGGGGGCCTGGGGTGGCTGGTCGTTTCTGCTCTGGGTTACTTGCCCATCGACCCGTGGCCCGACGCGCCCCGTTCGTTCTCGCTGCCGCTGCCAGCAGTGCTGCTGGTGGGAGGTTTGGGCTTCGCGGTGGTCTTGACGGTGCTGGCTCGCTGGGTCGGCGCGTTTAGCGCTCGCCGGGCCCGCGACCGAGCGGACAAGCGTCTCACCAAGGCCATCGAGGACACCACGAACAAAGTGGTGATTGCCAAACTCGCAGGCGAGTTAGAGCGATATGAACGCTGGCGCACCGGACTCGGGATTGCTGGCCAGTAGCCGCGCACGAACAGGCCCAACTCCTCGCGGCTAGGCTTGTGCTCATCATGGCTGAATACGTACTTTCTCTTCGCAATGTCCGCAAAGCTCACGGCGACAAGGTCGTCTTGGACAATGTCTCGCTCTCGTTCCTGCATGGCGCGAAGATCGGCGTTGTTGGCCCGAACGGAATGGGCAAGTCGTCACTGCTCAAACTGATGGCCGGGCTCGACCAGCCGAACAACGGCGACATCGTGCGCGACCCCGAAGCAACGGTGGGCATGTTGGCCCAGGAGCCGCCGCTTTCTGAGGGCAAGACCGTACTGGAGAACGTCGAAGAAGCCGTCTCAGAGATCAAGGGCAAGATGGCCCGACTCGAGCAGGCCTACGCCGAAATGGCCGAACCGGATGCCGACTATGACGCGCTCGGTGCCGAGACCGGCGAACTGCAGACCTACCTCGACAGCGTCGGCGCCTGGGACATCGACAGCAAACTCGATCAGGCGATGGACGCGCTGCGGTGCCCGCCGGCGGACGTGCTGGTCGACAACCTTTCTGGTGGTGAGCGTCGCCGGGTCGCCTTGTGTAAGTTGCTGCTGCAGCAGCCCGACCTGTTGCTGCTCGATGAGCCCACCAACCACTTGGACGCCGAGAGTGTCCAGTGGCTCGAAGGTCACCTCAAGTCGTACCCGGGCGCGGTTCTGGCCGTGACCCACGACCGGTACTTCCTCGACAATGTGGCCGAATGGATTGCTGAAGTCGACCGCGGTCAGATCCACGGCTACGAGGGCAACTACTCGACCTACCTAGAGACGAAGAAGGACCGTCTCAAGATCGAGGGCCAAAAGGACGCCAAGCGTGCCAAGATGCTCGAACGCGAACTCGAATGGGTGCGCTCGAACGCTAAGGGCCGCCAAACCAAGAGCAAGTCGCGTCTGGCTCGCTATGAGGAACTGGCCGCCGAGGCCGAGAAGGCTCGCAAGATCGACACGACGGACATCAACATTCCGGCCGGTCCGCGACTCGGCGATGTGGTGTTGGACGCGAAGAATCTCGTCAAGGGCTTCGAGGGCCGCGTCCTTTGGGACGACATCAACTTTTCGTTGCCGCGAGCAGGAATTGTCGGCATCGTCGGCCCGAACGGTGTCGGCAAGACGACCTTGTTCCGGATGATCACCGGCTCAGAAGAGCCCGATTCGGGTGAGTTGGAAGTCGGCAAGACGGTAAAGATCAGCTACGTCGATCAGAACCGGTCGAACATCGACCCGGCGAAGAACGTCTGGGAAGTGGTCTCTGACGGTTTGGACTTCATCAAGGTCGCGAACTTCGAAATGAACAGCCGCGCCTATGTCGCTTCGTTCGGTTTCAAGGGTTCGGACCAGCAGAAGAAGGCCGGCGTGCTTTCTGGCGGTGAGCGCAACCGGTTGAACCTAGCGCTGACACTCAAGCAGGGCGGCAACATGCTGCTGCTCGATGAGCCGACCAACGACTTGGACGTTGAAACCTTGTCCTCGCTCGAAGACGCGTT
>JAKPAQ010000214.1 GCA_029779385.1 Actinomycetes bacterium
GCGTGGAAAGGTTGTTCAGCACCACCCGAGCAACCGCGTCGCGACGAACCTCAATCACGATGCGCCGGCCAGCACGATCACTGGACTCGTCGCGCAAGTCGCTGATGCCTTGGACTCGACCCGTCTGGGCAAGTTCGGCGATCTTTCGCATCAACGCGTCCGGGTTCACCTGGTACGGCAACTCGGTGACCACCAGTTGGATGCGGCCCTTGGTGTCCTCTTCGATGTTGACGACCGCGCGCATCGGTACCGAACCGCGACCAGTGCGGTAGACGTCCTCGATCCCCTTAGTGCCAACGATCAGTGCGTTAGTCGGGAAGTCTGGGCCCTTGACCCGCTCGATCAGCGCCTCAAGAAGCTCCTCGCGCGAAGCGTCCGGGTTCGCCAACGCCCAAAGCGCGCCATCGGCGACCTCGCGCAAGTTGTGCGGCGGAATGTTCGTCGCCATACCAACAGCGATACCGGCCGAACCGTTGACCAACAGGTTCGGGATCCGCGCCGGCAGAACCGTCGGCTCTTGGGAACGACCGTCATAGTTCGCTTTGAAGTCGACGGTGTCCTCGTCGATGTCGCGAACCATTTCCATCGCGATCGGCGCGAGCTTGCACTCGGTGTAACGCATCGCGGCGGCCGGATCGTCACCTGGCGAACCGAAGTTACCCTGACCGGCAATCATCGGCATGCTCATCGACCACGGCTGCGCCAACCGCACCAAGGTGTCATAAATCGCGGTGTCGCCGTGCGGGTGGTACTGACCCATCACGTCACCGACGATGCGGCTGCACTTGGAGAAGCCACGATCTGGGCGGTAGCCGCCGTCGAACATCGCGTAAAGCACGCGGCGGTGAACCGGCTTCAGCCCGTCGCGCACGTCGGGCAGCGCCCGGGCAACGATGACGCTCATCGCGTAGTCGATGTACGACCGCTGCATCTCGTCTTGAAGTTCGACCGGTTCGATCCGGTCGCGTTCGATAGGTGTTTCAGTCACGAGTTGAGTCCTTTAAGAATCGTCAGATGTCGAGGAAGCGAACGTCTTTGGCGTTCCGCTGGATGAATGACCGACGTTGTTCAACGTCCTCGCCCATCAGAATCGTGAAAATTTCGTCAGCCTGAAGCGCGTCAGCCAAGGTGACTTGGCGAAGCAGACGACCGTCAGGATCCATCGTGGTTTCCCACAGTTCGCTGGCGTTCATCTCACCAAGGCCCTTGTATCGCTGGATCGGCGCTTCCTTAGGCAACTTGCCGCCAGCTTCGATGCCCGCGGCCACCAGCGAATCGCGTTCGGCGTCCGAATAGGCCAATTCGTGCGAGCGGTTCGTCCACTTGATCTTGAACAGCGGCGGCTGCGCGAGGAAAACGTGACCTGCATCGATCAGCGGCTTCATGAACCTGAACAGCAGCGTCAACAGCAAGGTGGTGATGTGCTGGCCGTCGACGTCAGCATCGGCCATCAGCACGATCTTGTGATAGCGCAGTTTGGCCAAATCGAAATCGTCGTGGACGCCGGTGCCGAGGGCGCTGATGATCGCCTGCACTTCGGTGTTCTGCAAGATCCGGTCGATCCGGGCCTTCTCGACGTTGAGGATCTTTCCGCGAAGCGGCAAAATCGCTTGCGTTGCCGGGTCGCGGCCATTTCGGGCCGAGCCCCCGGCGGAGTTGCCCTCCACGACAAAGATCTCGCACTCTTCGGGGTTGCGGCTCGAGCAGTCGACCAGTTTGCCCGGCAGTCCGCCGCCAGAGCCAAAGCCCTTGCGGTTGCGGGCCAAGTCGCGGGCCTTGCGGGCGGCGACTCGCGCCGCGGCCGCGTCGATTGACTTGCGAACAATCGACTTTCCTTCGCCGGGGTTGCGTTCAAACCAGGCGCCCAACTCGTCGTTGAGGATCTGCTGGACAAAACCCTTGGCTTCGGTGTTGCCGAGTTTTGTTTTCGTTTGGCCCTCGAACTGCGGTTCGCCCAACTTCACCGAGATGATCGCGGTCAGGCCCTCACGGATGTCGTCGCCGGTGAGGCGGTCTTCCTTCTTCTTGATGAGGTTGTTCGCCTCGGCGAACCGGTTGACAGTCGTGGTCAGCGCCGCACGGAAGCCCTCTTCGTGGGTGCCGCCCTCGTGCGTATTGATCGTGTTGGCGAAGGTGTGGACCGACTCGCTGAAGCTGGCGTTCCATTGCATTGCCAACTCAAGCGACATTCCGTTGGCTTCGTCTTCGCGTTCAAGCGAAATGACGTCACGGTGAATCGGCGCGCGACTGCCGGTATTGATGTGGTTGACGTAGTCGACCAGTCCGCCGTCATAGCGGAAAGTGACTTCGCGCTCGACATCGTCGACGACACCGTCGTTCGGGTCGTCCTCGGACAGGTAGCGTTCGTCGCGAAGAGTCAGTTCTAGACCCTTGTTCAAGAACGCCATCTCGCGGAAACGAGTCTTTAGCGTGTCGTAGTCGTAGTGCGTCGTCTCGAAAATGTCGGCCGAGGCGTAGAAAGTGTTGGTCGTTCCGGTCTCGTCGGTTTCTTCGTGACGCACCAACTCGGCATCAGGTACGCCATAGGTGAAGGACTGGGTCCAGCGGTAGCCGTCGCGGCGCACCTCGATGTTGAGTTTCGTCGAGAGCGCGTTCACCACCGAGACGCCAACGCCGTGCAAACCGCCCGAAACCTTGTAACCGCCGCCGCCGAACTTTCCGCCGGCGTGCAATGACGTGAGCACCAAGGTGACGGCGGGGATCTTCTCGATCGGGTGCTCGTCGACCGGGATGCCACGGCCGTCGTCGATCACCTTCACGCCACCGTCGGCCTGCAGGATGACCACAATCTTGGTTGCATACCCAGCCAAGGCCTCGTCCACCGAGTTATCCACAACTTCGTAGACCAGGTGGTGGAGGCCGCGCTCACCGGTCGAACCGATGTACATGCCCGGTCGTTTGCGGACCGCTTCTAAGCCCTCCAGAACCTGGATATTGCTCGCATCATATGAAGTCGGGTTTTCTGGCGCTTGGGTCACTGATCCAGTATACGGGGCCATTCTGTGTCTCTGGTGCTTCGACACCTATTTGTGGACGTTGTATCTGAATTGAGAATTGGCATCTAAACGCGCTTCAAGGCCTCGGGAACAGCCGTTCACGGTCGCACTCAAGGGCCAGTCCAACCGTGTGGCTCCTGTGACTCGTTTTCGGCTTCTGGCATCTTAGGTGGGTGGAATCAGTGGAGCGAACGAATCGAATCGTGGTCGCAAGAGCGATAGTTGTTGGAATCCTGGCC
>JAKPAQ010000225.1 GCA_029779385.1 Actinomycetes bacterium
ACCGTGATGTCGTGCGACACCTCGTTCGTGCCACCTGAGTTGTCCGTGACCTTCAGCTTGACCGTGTAGGTGCCTTCCGCGGCGTAGTTGTGGTTCGCGGTCGCGCCAGTTCCGGTCGTTCCGTCACCAAAGTCCCAGTCGTACGAAGCGATGGTTCCGTCTGTGTCAGATGACGTAGTGCCGTCGAACGATGCGGCCAAGCGGTTGGCACTCTGTGTGAACGCAGCAGCCGGCAACACGTTGGGCGGAGGCGGACCGAAGCCACTGAGCGACCAATGCGACGCAACCTGAGCTTGCGTCAACGGAGCGTTGTAGACGGCAACCTCATCGATCGTTCCGGCAAAATACGTGCTGGTTGGCTGATTCGGCCAACCCGTCATGTTGTCTCCACCCACGCGCCAGTACCCGTTGTAGCCCTGAGCCGTGGTGACCGACGCGTCGTAGCCAACACGTTCACCATCAACGTACAGCTCCATACCGTTCGGGCCAAGATTAGCGACGATGTGGTGGTAGTTGCCGTCGTTGTAGCTCTTCGAACTGGTCACGGTCTTGACCGCACCTGGATACACGCCGAAGACGAGCTTGCCGTCGTTGCGCATGTAAACATGGCGGTCATAGTTGCTGCTGTTGCCCGTGGCATTGTTGCCGAAGCCGATGATCTTTCCACCCTGTGTCGTGGTGGTCTTGATCCAGGCTTCCGTGGCGTACGAGTTGCTTCCCGCAACGGCCGTGCCTGTGCGTACGTTTGATGCGTTGCCGTTACCGGCAAAGGTCGTTGCAGTATCGGGATCCCCGGCAACCGCGCCTGCCGCACCTCGCGTGACCGTGCCGGTGATAGTGCCCGGATTGGTGCCAGCAAGGTCGTTGGCGACGGTGCCGCTGGGCTCACCAAGGCGCCAGTAGAGGCTTGCGGAGTCATCGAGAACCCGCATCCCGTAGGCGCCAACGACTGTCGTCGAGACGGTCACTGGGGTCCAGTCGCCGACCGCCGAGTTTCCGAATGGGTCGGTCGCCTTGACCAAGTAGTTGTACGTCTGGCCACCCGTCACACCCGTGTCT
>JAKPAQ010000228.1 GCA_029779385.1 Actinomycetes bacterium
CCCGTGATCGACGAATCGGTCGGATCCTTGATTCCCGCCATCATCAGAGCGACGTTGGATGATGCTTTCCCGTCCGGCCCTCGAAAAACCACCTTTGCCGTCTGGAACTTCGGGTACTTCGTTCGCAGCGTCTCTTCAACCTGTTCGACCGTCTGGCCAAGCTGAAACCCGCCAACGTCGGTCGACTTGAGTTGCGCATGCACGCTCGAAGTCGACAGCAAGGCCAGCCACACAAGTAGCGAGCCGACTCGGCCAACGACGGTCGACCGCACGCGCCAAGAATCTGAATGTTGATCCATGGTCTCGTCCCTGCTTACTGAAGGTTGGCTTCAATGCTCGTGGCCTCGCTGAACCACAGCGTAGAGCCGTTCAGCGCGTTCAGCGTCGCAAAGCGGATGTCAATGCCGCGGTACGGGCCAGCGGCCACCGTCCATGTGAGAGACGTAGCCCCGTTCTGGTCAACGAATTTGGCCTTGCAGGTTTCGAAGCTGCCTGCAGGCACAGTGAGCGTTTCGCGTCCGAGGTAGGTCGTCGTCAGCCGCGTGGTGGCCGCAGGCGCCGAGCCATCGGACATCCGTGTCGTGAACGTGCTGGTGGACGACTGGCCGGCCTGCAGCACACGCGGTGTCGCCAGGCCAGATTCGATGTAAGACTCGACGCCGCCTGCGAATCGCCACCCGAACTGCACGAAGTTCTGCGAAGTGAGCTGCGAATAGCTCCACTGCACGGTGGTCGGCTTGCCGGGTTGCGACGTGGTCAGGCGGTATTCGTTTGCCGCATGCCCGTTGAATGTCTTCGTTCCCAGCAGCTCGGTTAGACGAACGATCCCGTCAGCGTCGCCGCCCAACCCTCGGTCTCTGAAAGTGACTTCCCACCGCGCCCCCGGTGCGGCCATCGCATCGTTGAAGCAGGCGCCTGAATCCGCGGACGCAGGAGCCGGTGCCGGACTCGGTGCCGGTGTAGGCGCAGGCGATGGAGCGGGTGCGGGACTCGGCGCAGGAGACGGTGTTGGGCTTGGTGCCGGTGCCGGCGTCGTCGCTTCATCGCCGCCCCCGCAGCCCGTCAAGCTGACGGCCACGCACAACGCAGTCAGTACTGCCAGTTGGTTCAAGTGTTTCTTGTTCATTGTGTTCACTCAGGTTGGTTCGCGTGCAGGCCTTAACGAAGGTTGGTCGTCCAGCCTTCGCTGCCTTTGGTGAAGGTGAAGTTCGCCGGAGCCTTGCTGCGCTGAGCGGCGCCTGGGGCGGTCACCTCCAGCTCGACATCACATTTGAAGGATGCGTCGGTAACCTTGGTGCACGCCAATTTGCGTGCCGAATGCAATTGCGGCAGCAACCGGTTGGCCATCGACCCCGAAA
>JAKPAQ010000206.1 GCA_029779385.1 Actinomycetes bacterium
CGATGCGGGCGAAGGGCGCTCGATCACCGTGCGCGGCCTGTCCTCGCAGTTTACCCGCGTCCGGGTGAACGGGCTTGAAACTATCGCCACCTCGACGGACGGCGCCAGCGCCAACCGTGATCGCGCGTTCGACTTCAACGTCTTCGCTTCGGAACTGTTCAGCAGTATCGTCGTGCACAAGACGGCTGAGGCCTCGCTCGACGAAGGCTCGCTGGGTGCGGTGGTCGATCTCAACACCGGCAATCCGCTGGCCGGCAAGGACGGCCTCCACGGCGCCCTTTCGGTGGTCGGTTCGTACAACACCTTGTCCAAGAACCTCGGGCCGCGACTGGCCGGCCTGCTCAGCTGGAAGAACGACGCCGGCACTCTGGGTGCCTCGGTCTCGGCGGCCTATTCAAAGACTCACACCCTGGAAATGGGCAACAACTCGGTGCGCTGGGCTCAGGCCCGGTTTGACTCGGTCAACGGTACGCCGTGCTTCTACACCAACGCGGCCAGCACCACCGGCGTCGCCAATTCGGGTGGTGTGTACACTGTCGGCAAGGCTGCCGCCTGCGATCAGGCTGCCCTTTCCTTCCACCCCCGCATTCCCCGCTACGGCGAAATTTCTCACCGGCGTGAACGTCTCGGCCTGACCGGCTCGCTGCAATTCGAGCCTTCGGACAAGACCAAGTTCTCAATCGACGCGCTCTATTCAAGGTTCAAGGAGGATCGCGAAGAACAGTGGGGCGAAGTTCTGCTGCGTTCGAACGAGCGGCCGATCAATGTCGTGAACCCGGTTTACGACTCGAACAACAACATGATCTCGGCGACGCTCAACGATGTCTACGTCCGGACCGAGCATTACCTGCGCCAGAGCTCCACTGCATTCTATCAGGTCGGTGCAACCTGGGATCAGGACATTTCGGACTCGTTCCGTTTCACCCTGATGGGCGGCATGTCGAAGTCGGACGCAGATATTCCGGTCGAGACCACGATCATGTTCGATGATCGCGACGCTCAGGGCTACACTTACGACTATAGCGACATGGCGCACCCGAAGCTGACCTTCGGCACCAG
>JAKPAQ010000245.1 GCA_029779385.1 Actinomycetes bacterium
ACCGTGACCAGGGCGATGTCTGGCAGATCAAGAAGCCGCAGAAGAACGATCTGCACCCGACCATGAAGCCGGTGGAATTGGTGGAACGGGCGATCCGGAATTCGAGCCGGCCAGGCGACGTGGTGCTGGATCCCTTCGGCGGGTCGGGCACCACGATGATTGCCGCTCATAAGTCTGCCCGCAAGGCGCGGCTGATCGAACTGGATCCGAAGTACGTCGATGTGATCGTGCGGCGCTGGCAGGACTATGCCGGGGCGCAGGCCATCCGGCAGTCCGACGGCGTGACGTTCGATACGCTGTCAGTCGGTGGGGAACTCCGGCAGGAGGTCGCCGCTGGTGATGTCGGCGACGTAGCGGACGTTGCGGAACTCGCCGGGGTCGTCGGCGAGGTGGACACCGCCGACTGACTGGATCGCCACACCGTACTTGCGACTGAGTTGGGTCAGTTCGACGATGAACTTGTCGTAGTTGGTTTGGAGTTGTGGGGTGGTGACGACGGCGGCCATGTCGATCTCCTTACGCTGCCTGGGCTTCGAAGGATTCGTCGGTCACTTCGCAGTGAATCACGAACCCGGTGAGGTAAGGCAGCCCCTTGGGGATGTCATAGTCCTTGCTGGTCTGGCGGCCAATCGTCCAGCCCATCCACCGCGTCACGGCGGCGTCGATTGCCTGCTGGATCGTGTGACCCCGCAGCATCTCATTGAGGACGTCATCGGCAAAGTGGCGTCCGTGGCGGCTGTCGAGGAACAGTCTGACCGATTCGAGGGGCTGGTAGGTGGCGTCCGAGATCGCGGTCATCGCGATCGGCCAGGCGGCTTCTGCGTTCTCGTTCATCGTGCCAAAAAAGCCCCAGGCGTCGTTCTGGGTGGCGGGGATGGTTTGCTTGGTGGTCATCGTTGTCTCCTGGGTTGATCGTTGCGACACCCGTATGAACGCGCTGTTTGATTGAGAAGCCAAGCTATTTGTCGAAGAATTTCGAATCAATTTTCGGCGACGATCTGGTCGAGTAGTTTCATCGCTTCGCGGTCGCCGCTCAGGGCGATGCGCAGGGTGCGCAGTGCCTGGTCAATACTGACTTCGGACCGGCGATTTTCGAGCAGCCAGCGAATGGCGCTGGCCTGGTCATTGTTTGGT
>JAKPAQ010000248.1 GCA_029779385.1 Actinomycetes bacterium
ACGTTGAACACGAAAACCTTCAGTTCGGCCGGGTCACGTAGCGCTGCAGCGATACTCGCTGACCGGAAGTTGTCCGGCGTGATGACCACTGGTACATGGTCAGCGCCGGCAACATACTTTGTGCTTGCCGTGTCGAAGTTTGCGAGAGTTTTGTTCTGGATGACGCTGCCCGGGGTAACCACAAGGACGTGGCGAACCCCCTGCGCCGCGGCATAGTCCACCAGCGACGACATCAGATAGGTCTTGCCCACACCCGTGGCGAGATCGGCGACCAACTCCGGAAACTTATCGGTAGCCCCGTCTTCGACGAGCGCCTTCACGACCGCTTCAAGCGCCTGTCTATTGGGATCCCGCAAGTCGAACCGCGCCGCGATTTCGTCGATCAGCGCCCCATCGAAGGCAAATTCCACCGTCACCTCACTTCACCACCCGACGCGGGAACAGGTCACGCGGTGCCTTCTTCAATCGCGACCCAGGCGACAACTCCGTCAGCAGGGCTTCAGCGTCAGGCAACACCATCTTCGCCACGAGAATTGCCCGCTCCTTCTCCAGTAGGTGCTCGACGACGGTACGAACCACGACCTCGTCAGCGACGCCGTCGATCACAGCAAGGCGTTGGCGTCCACGGATTCCGCAGAAGACCGGGTGGTCGGGGGTGAGTGTGAACTTGAGTTGGGCCGCAACCGACTTCGACCACTCACCGTTCACGGCCGCCGAAGACAAGTAGACGTCACCGTCTTCCTCGTCAACCTCGTACATGGACGGTCCAACGACAAGATGCGTGAACCCGCCACCTCCGAACCAGTTCTTGGTCTTTGTGTCGCGAGTCTTGGTCGCGGCCCTTAGTGCACGGATCGTCGGCGCGTCGAGGTCCTCACGGCCCTTGACCACTTTCCCGAGCAGCCGCGTGAATTCCTGCGCCTCCTTTGGCGTCATGCCCCCCGGCAGGCCGTCCGCGGTCGCATCGACACGCTCCACTGACTGGGTGACCCCGCCGGGGTCGGCCCCCTCGACCACGCGCAAAAGTCTTGGTTTGGTGAACGTCTCCATGGTCGCGTCGAGCAGCTCGCTGGTGATCCAACGCCGACCCATCTTGTGTGCGACCGCCGCGGTCGTTCCGGAGCC
>JAKPAQ010000251.1 GCA_029779385.1 Actinomycetes bacterium
GCCGTGAACTAGCCGTCTGGGCTGCCACCCCCATCGCGATGCCGATCGCTGCGGTGAAAAGTGGGTGCGCCAGTGGGCTGACTAGTCCTCGAACCACGAAGGTTGCCGTCGCCATTTCTACGCCGGTGTATGGAACTTCAGCGTCAAAACCGAGGTAGCTGGCTGCGTAATAGCCGACGTTTTCCATCGCCGCGAACCCGACCGCGACCATGCCCGAGATGATCAGACCGTCGAGCACGCCGTCGATCACGCGCCGCAGCCGAATCAGAGTGAGGATCAGGAAGAGTCCTTTGGCGAACTCTTCGGCCACCGGCGCGCCCAAGCCGATCAGCCAGTTCTCGCTCATCCCCAACTTGGACATGCCGATTTCTAATGGAAGCGCGATTGCCACGGCGATGACTGCGCCCCAAACGAAGGCTGCGGCCAAATAGCGAAACGGTTCGGGTTCTACTCGGTCAAGCCACCAGTAGGTAAGCAGCAGCAGCGGCAAGGGGATGAGCGCATAAACCAACGCCATCGAGGCCCCGGTGAAGGACCCACTGGTGGAGGCAATGAATACCGCCCCGGCTAGACCCACCGCCGCCGTCAACCACACCAAAACGATCAGCAAAGTGCGACCGCGTTGGCGGTACCGTTCCACCTTTGGCGGCAATGTCATGGTCACGACGCAAATCCTAGGTTGAATTCGTGGGCGTTAGGCTTACGCCGGGCGCCCGTAGCTCAGTTGGATAGAGCAAGAGCCTTCTAATCTCTAGGTCGCAGGTTCGAATCCTGCCGGGCGCGCTTTTTCGTTTCGACGCAAAAGGCCGAGGGTTTCAGTTAGTTGAATGACTGAAACCCTCGGCCTTCGCGAACTACTTGGTCGCTGCCGCGATGGCAGTGGCTAGTTCTTGCGGCGTCCGAGCTTCGGAGTTCTTGCCATTGATGTGAACCGTGGGAGTTCCACTGACTTCACGCTCGCTCGAGAACTTCTGCTGGGTCTCATCAACCCAGGGCACGAACTTCTCGGTCCGAACGCAACTGTCCAGGCCGGTCACACCGGCATCGTTCGCCAATTTGATCAATGCCGCATCATCAGGACCAGCGCCACCTTCGGCCGGCTGGTTCGCGAATAACGCATCATGCACCTTCCAGAAAGCCGCATCCCCCTGCTCATCAACCGCGCACATGCCGAGGTTCATTGCGCGACGCGAATAATCGTTGGTGCTCCCGTTGTGCAGGAACGAGAA
>JAKPAQ010000253.1 GCA_029779385.1 Actinomycetes bacterium
GTGCAACTCACCTTCGCTCAGGGCATCCGTTGGCAGTGGATCGTGATCGCAGTGGCGGCACTTACCGTTCTGAGGATTTTGCCAGTGGCAATCAGCCTGGTGGGGACGGGCTTGCGGTGGCAGTCGGTGCTCTTTGTCGGATGGTTCGGTCCGCGTGGGTTGGCGACGATCGTGTTCGCGCTGCTGGCGTTTGAGGAGTTGGGCCCGGACGATCCGGTGATGGTCGATATCGCGGGCATTGTTGCCGTGACCGTAATCCTGAGTGTGTTCGCACATGGCATCAGCGCCGGACCCCTCGCCCAACGGTATGGGCAGTGGGTCGATCGAACGAAGCCAGAGACGGAACTCAAGGTGGTCGCGGGCGCCGCAGTCGACCCAAAGCCACGCGGTTTCAGCCGATTGCATTCGTAGCGGCCGCGGGGAATTCCTTTATTTGCAGGCATTATCGCCATTCATCGTAAGAATCATCACGTTTCCTCGCCCGAAATCTGGGGCACGATAGAGGTATGGCATTGCTACGCGACCGCACCGGAGAATCTGGTGCCCCTTCCGAACCAATCGGGCTCTACCCGAGTCTTGGTCAGCGTGCGCGTGGATCAGTAGAACCATCGCGAGTTCGAGCTTGGATCCAGCAGCACCGCCCGCCGTACCAAATGACTGACCGCAGTTGGTTTGTCATGTTGGCTGCCGTCTGCCTAGGCATCGCGATGATCTTTGAACCAACCGTGTTCGTGACCCTCGCCGTCGTGTTCGCCGCAACGGCCTGGTGGCGTCGTGAAAGCGCGCGCCAAGGAATCTTCACCGTCGCGTTCTGGGCGTTGGCAGTAGGCCTCGTGCTTGTGCTGTTCTCGATCCTGATTTACGTGATTCAGAACCTGCTCTCGTAGGTCAGCCTTGAGCCACCTCGGCGCCGGTGGCCTACTTCACCTTGACGCTCACCTTTTGACTCAGCGCGTTCAGTGAACCTGTTCCTGCCGCCGTCGCAGTCAGGATGCACGAGCCCTTCTTCTTCCCCTTGACCTTGGGTCCCTTGAGGACTTGGCAGACCCCTGCCTTCGAGGACTTCCACGAGATTGCCTGACCTTGGTTCGTGGTAGCCGGCAGCTTCGCGGTTTTGCCCTTCTTGATCTTCAGCGCCGCACCGATCGCGACTGTCTGCGACTGCTTGGCTGGCGCGCCTGGTCCGGCAGGTGGAGTTCCGCCACCGCCGCCACCACCGGTTCGCACACCTCCGGCATTGGCGCCGGTTGCGCTCGCGCTCAACGCCGCAGTACCTGAGCCACTTCCAGCCAAGGAAGACTCATTGTCGAGGGAAAGTGCGCCCACGTTGCTGGCAGCCCGCACCACCTTCCCGGACCGGGCCGATTGGCTGAGAGCCGCGGCGGCAGCGTTGCCGGGGAACTCGATCGCGCTGATGCCCTCGCTGGTGAAGTTCCGACCGCCGATGGCGGGGTTCGTCGGATCGTTCACCGTCACCCAGTCGGTTCCACCATTGCTCGACTGGAACGTGAATCCTTCGGAACCGCGAGCCGCGACGATCTTCGTATCGGCGACACCACTAGCTCCGGCCTTCTGGATGGCAACCGCGCTGAACGATCCACCACCAGTCGTGATGTTGATGTCCAACCAGGTTGCCCCGGCATCTTGGGATATGAACACACCGTCCTTGCCAGCCGCCGCAATCACGCCGGTGTCGCAGTTCACGTCGATGTCGACGACGGC
>JAKPAQ010000256.1 GCA_029779385.1 Actinomycetes bacterium
ACCGGATCAGTCTGGTTGACCGCAGACACCGCGACTGCCTCAAGGGCAGGGTATTGAGTGATCACGTCAATCGCCCGCTGCAGGGCGGGGAGGCGGTCACCCAAATTCGCACCCAGGCTGAGCACAACATCAACAGTCGCGGGAACCAGGTCGTCGCCCGCCTGCAAAGCCGTCATCTGACCCGCACGATGGTCACCGACACATCGGAGAACGGGACGCTGATCGGGGCCTGCGGTTTGTGGACCGTGACTTCGACCAGTGACACATTTGTCCGAGTTGCTGACTCCAACGCGAAGATGGACTCGGCGATCCGTTGTGCGAGCGCCTCAATCAGGTTCAGTGGTTCACCGGTGATCGCAGCCACAATGACGTCAGCGACTTCGGAGTAGTCGACGGTGCGATCTAAGTCGTCCGTGCGCCCGGCTTCGCGTATCTCCGCATGGAGCACAACATCGACGATGAATGGCTGGCCGTCTTCGCGTTCCGACGGGAGTACGCCGTGGTAGCCGATGGCCTCCACGCCGGTCAAGGTAATCCGGTCGAAGCCCTCGAATCCTTGATTCACCACGCACCTCCCTCACGCCAAGCCCGCGCAACGCGGACAGCATCCAGTGTCCCGGCTACTTCATGGACGCGCACACCCCACGCACCATTTGCAGCAGCGAGAGCCGAGACTGCATGTGTTGCGGCGTCACGGTCGCTCACCGGGCGTGGTGTTCCGTCGAGCCCGGCCAACACCGCGCCGAGAAACCGCTTACGCGAAGCACCGATGAGTACCGGTTGATTGAGTGCGCTCAAAGCTGGAAGGTCTCGCAGCAGTTCCCAGTTGTGGCTCGCCAACTTCGCGAATCCTAAACCTGGGTCCAAAACAATCCGGTCCGGACTAATCCCCGCCGCAACGGCGGCATCGCGGCGTGCGGCCAAAGCAAGAACCACTTCGGCAACAACATCGTCGTAGTGGGTGAAGTTGTCCATCTCGTCGCTCGGGGCCCGCCAGTGCATCAACACGATGGGCACGCCGAGATCACTGACAGTCGTCAACATCGCTGCATCAGCAAGACCACCACTGACGTCATTGACCAGCTCAGCGCCCGCTTCGACCGCCTGCGCGGCAACTCCTGCGCGCATGGTGTCGACGCTGCACCGAATACCGCGCGCAGTGAGACCGGAGATGATCGGCACGATCCGGGAGAGTTCTTCGTCAGTTCCAACTCTCGCCGCACCGGGGCGAGTGGACTCGCCACCTACGTCGATGATGTCGGCGCCGTCTCGGACCAACTGTTCGCCAAATGAAATTGCTGCGTCGGCATCAGCGAACTGACCGCCATCGCTGAACGAATCGGGAGTCGCGTTGATGACACCCATGACGACGGCGCGCCCGGGTTCACCGATCCGCGCGAGTTG
>JAKPAQ010000259.1 GCA_029779385.1 Actinomycetes bacterium
GACCATCGCTTTGATCGCGCCCGGGTCACCGGTGACCTGTTGCTGTAGCAGCGGTTCGAACACGGTCGGGCCCGTGCGGGCGTCAGAGCGAACGGTCAAATGCAAACCGGCCATGCCAGCACCGGCGTCGGTGTGAGCGAAACCAGAAGCCGTCGCATCATCAAATTGGGCGGGGCCAGCCTCATCGCTGACCGGCATCGCCACACCCTGAAACGTGTGTGACGCCGTTGGTGTGACCGCCGCAGCCGTGGACGGCTCCCCCGGCCCGGACATGAGGAAGCCGATACCAAGAAGGACCACCATCACGGCGAACCCGGCAAGGAAACGACCCAACGTCACAGGCCCAGCCAGCGGAGTGGACAACAGTTGCCGAGTAGCCGAGCTATACGCCCCAGAACCAGCCTGACGCGTTTTGGCCGAGGGTGGCGCGGCTGGCGTGCGTAGTTCGGAAGGTCGCGGGTTGTCGCGTAGAGATAGTCCAGCGACCGCCTCCGGAACAGCAGGACCACCGGCCTGACCAGTCGTCGCAGCCGCAGAGAGCGGCTTCGCTGGGACATCTGCTTCGAGACGCTCAGCAGCACCGTTGGCCGCACCGGCCGATTCGGCCGGGACAGGTGTAGCGGTTGTTTGCGTCGTAGTTGGTCGAACTGACGGCCTATCGGTGAGTGCGATCGACCCCACGGTGGACTTAGCCATCAATGCGGCGAGGCGTTCACTTGCCGCACGGTCGGACTCAGCCATTCGGACCCCCCAAAGGCAACCTGTTGTCTATTTGTAGCGAGATCAATAGGGAGCAACCTAACCCAAACGGGTGACAAAGTAGGCCGAGCACACGAAATTGGCTGAAAGTCGTGCTGAATCACTGTCATGTGGGCGCCTGCCCACTAATGTCGCGAAGGAAATCGCGCGGTACGGCTGTACCAGTCCCCCACTCGTCACGGCCTCCGCGCACGAACGAGAGTGATCCTCAACGGTGCCCACCCCACACCAAGAATCACGGTTCTTCAGCGACCAACTCAAAGCAGCCATGGCCGGTACAACCCGCCTGGACGGCAGCAAATGGACCGACCGGGCACTGGCAGACGCCATCACCGCCAACGGCCAGAAAGTCAGCTACCACTACATCTGCTCGCTACGCACCGGCGAACGACGCAACCCCCGCATCGCACTGGTCGAGGCCATCTCCCACGCCCTGGGGCTCCCAGTCGCCTGGTTCACCGAAAGCGACGACACCTCCGCGCGGCTCCTGGCAACCGACAACGCACTCGACAGCGTCGAACTCCGCAAACTCGCCGACACAATGCCCGATCTCACGCCCGAAGAGCGGCGCAGCGTGCTGAACTACGCCATCGAACTGCGTAACGCCAACAAGACCGCACCCGATGTGCGTCTCCCCCACCAAACCGACCACCGCCCGGCCCACATCGACGACGAAGACGAACAACTCGTCTAACGAGACTGCACAGCCTGACCGGCGACCAGTCGGCTCCTGGGCCGGGCAGGGCGCGGATAAGAAAGTTGGCGACACGCGGTGCGCGATGAGCCGCCGTGTTACACGGTGTCTGCCAGGATTGCGCGCATGCCGAGTAGCCGTAGCTCTGTCTTTCGCGATGGTGAAAAACAACCCCACCGAGCTGTTAGTTACAACCCCGACAGCGGAGATCCGTGGGTAACGCTGGCAAAAATCGAGCCAGAGGACGCCTCGTTCGCGGTGGGTCTCTACGAAGAATCCAACCGATCTGTACGGCTCCTGCTCGGCCAACTGATTCATTTGGGCGTGGACGCGGTCAAGGCTGATCCTGCCTTACGGGCGCGACTT
>JAKPAQ010000280.1 GCA_029779385.1 Actinomycetes bacterium
AACGCGCCTTCCTACGCCCGCCAGATCGATCCGCCAGGCAAAAAGCAGGTCACGCCCGATTCCTTTCTCAAGCGACTGCTGGACGAACAGTTCTGGCGCATGACATTCCGCCGGGTATTGCCGCAGTTGGCGGAAACCCATGCCCGTTCGATGGGGCTGGTGAGCAAGACGCAAGGCCTTTATGTCTCGGATTACCAGGCCGATGCCTATCGTCGCCAGGCGGCTCGTTCGCGCGAATACCTGAAGAATTTGATCGTCACCAACGAGGACGGCTATTCGGAATCGGTCCTCAAGTTCGCCGACAGCACGGTATCCAACCCGCGCAACCGCTATTCCGAATTGATGGTGCGCATGTCCGGCACCGAACGAATTGCCAAGGCGCTCGGTTTCGTCTCCTTGTTCGTCACTTTGACCTGTCCTAGCCGTTTTCACGCCATCAAGCTGATCGGCAAACGCAAGACACACCCGAATGAGAAGTTCGACGGTTCGACCCCGACCGATGGGCAACGCTATCTGACCCACTATTGGGCGCTGGTAAGAGCCCAATTCCACCGGCAGGGGATCAAGGTGTTCGGTTTTCGTATTGCCGAGCCGCATCACGACGGCACGCCGCATTGGCACCTGCTGCTGTATGTGCGTCCGGAGCACGCCGACGTGCTGACCGAGCTGCTGACCGAGCACTACACCCGCGACGACCAGGCCGAGCTGCGTAACCGCCACTCCGGCCAGCTCAAGACGGTGCGTCGGGTCAAGATCAAGTGGCTCGACCCGGAACGCTCGGCAACCGGCTATGTCGCCAAGTACATCGCCAAGAACGTCGACGGCTGCGGTTCGAACGGCGAATCGATCGGGATGAACTTCGACGGCCTAGATGCTCCGACCGCTGCCCAGCGCGTAAGGGCCTGGGCATCGCTGTGGCGCATCCGCCAGTTCCAGCAGATCGGCGGGGCGCCGGTCACGCTGTACCGAGAACTACGTCGGATCGCCAACCTCGACAGCGCCGAGTTCGACTCCGACGCACTCGACGCCGCCGTGGCTGCCGCCAACCAGGGCGACTGGGAAGCCTACGAGTACGCACTCGGATTCGACTGCCCGCGCAAAGACCGTCCGTTGGACCTGACCTGCGACGAAGAGCGCCCGAACAAGTACGGCGAGCTGGTTCACAACAAGATCATCGGCGTGGTCG
>JAKPAQ010000301.1 GCA_029779385.1 Actinomycetes bacterium
CCCGCTCCTGCCGGGCTATCTCTCCTACGTTTCGGGGATCTCAGTCACCGAGCTTCAGTCGGCCAACCGCGGTCGGATTCTGGCCGGCGCATTGCTGTTCGTGCTGGGTTTCAGTGCCATTTTTGTGGCCGGTGGGGCGTTGTTTGGCGCGGCCGGACAAAAATTGCTTCCCTATCAGGACGAGATCGCATTAGTCGGCGGAATCCTGCTGATCGTTATGGGCCTAGTTTTTATGGGCGCGTTTGGTTTCCTCCAGCGAGATATTCGGGCGCATCAGGTACCGCGTGTCGGGCTGGTCGCGGCACCGTTGCTCGGCGTGCTTTTCGGGGTTGGTTGGACGCCCTGCATCGGTCCGACGCTGTCGGCGGTATTGGTCCTGGCCGGCAACGAAGCCACCGCCGGCCGTGGTGCTTTGCTGGCTTTGATTTACTGTCTCGGGCTGGGTCTGCCGTTCGTTCTGGCGGCCCTTTTCCTTGGGCATTTCTTGCGCGTGAGTTCTTGGGTGCGCGAGCACCAGCGCGCGGTTTCGGTATTTGGCGGTGCTCTGCTGGTGGTCACTGGGCTGCTGCTTGTGACCGGGCTTTGGGGACAGTTGGTGATTTCCTTGCAGCATTTGATCGGTGGATTTGAGGTTCCGATATGAGTCGTTCGTCTACCGAGCGAGCCACCGAGCTGAGCTTGGTCGAAATGCTGCGGTGGGGCTGGCGCCAGCTGACATCCATGCGCACCGCCTTGTTGTTGTTGCTGCTGCTGGCGGTCGCCGCCGTTCCCGGATCTTTCATTCCGCAACGAGGCGTCGATGCGCGAGCCGTCCAGACCTACTACGTGGAGCATCCGAAACTCGCTCCGGTGCTAGAAAAGATCGGCGGCTTCAGCGTCTTCAGTTCGGTCTGGTTTAGCGCCATCTATTTGCTGTTGATGGTCTCGCTCGTCGGCTGCATCCTGCCGCGTATTCGCGTCTACGCCCGGGCGCTAAAGGCGAGACCGCCAAAGGCGCCACGGAACTTTTCGCGACTGCCAGCGTCGGCCGAACTCGAGACGGACAAATCCGTCGACGAGGTCCTCACGGCGGCGCGCCGTCTGGTTGGCCGCGCCCGAACAGACGTGGTCATTGATGGCGATGTCGGTGAACTACGGGCGGAGAAGGGCTACCTGCGCGAGGCCGGGAACCTGTTGTTCCACACCTCGATCGTTTTTGTGCTTATCGGGGTGGCGATCGGTTCGCTTTGGGGCTACCGCGGCACGGTCATCGTGGTGGAGGGTCAAGGTTTCGCGAACTCGCTCTCGCAATACGACGAGTTCAGTTCCGGGACGCTGTTCAACCCCGAAACGGACCTTTCGCCGTGGTCGCTTCGTCTGGACGACATGTCCACGAAGTTTTATGTCAAAGGATCTCAGCGCGGCGCACCCCGTGAGTTCAAGGCCACCGGAACTTTCAGCGAAGCTGGTTCGGCTAAGGATCACGACTTCAAGATTCGAGTGAACCATCCGCTTTCGGTTGGCCGGGAGCAAGTTTTTCTCGTCGGCCAAGGCTACGCGCCAGTTATTCGGGTAACCGATTCCAGCGGCGAGGTCGTCTTCGACAGCGCGGTGCCGTTCTTGCCCGCGGACGCGACGTACACGTCAACTGGGGTCGTGAAGGTTCCTGACGCCGACGGTCAGCAGCTCGGCTTCCAAGGGTTCTTTCTGCCTACCGCCTTCTCGGCAAGCGAGGACGAGGCTTCAATTTCGGTCTTTCCCGGTGCGTTGAATCCGCGGATCGGGATGAACTTGTGGGTGGGCGACCTAGGCATGGACGACGGGAAGTCCCAGTCTGTCTATGCGCTCAACACCGACAAGATGGAAGTGGTCAAGGACGGGGACAAGAAGTTCCGCGTCGATCTGGGTCCGGGCCAGTCCCAAGCACTGCCAGGCGGCGGCAAAATCGAGTTCGTCGAACTCAAGCAGTTCGCCCGACTTCAGATCGGTCACACCCCGCTTGTCTGGCTGCCGCTGGTCGCTGTAACTGCCTCAATCCTGGGGCTGATGGGTTCGCTGCTGGTTCGCCCCAGGCGAACCTGGGTCCGAGCCCGCCGGGTCGGATCACGTACCGTGGTTGAAGTTGCCGCTCTCGATCGGGTGCCACGCGACGACTTGCCGGCAGATCTGGCCGAACTGCTCGACGGACTGCTGGCCGAGTTGGGCCCCGATAGCTATCTCAAGGAAGACTCATGAACATCGATCAGTTGGCCCAGATTTCGAGCTACCTAGTGGGTTCGTCTTTCGCCGTCCTCAGTTTCGCTTTCGTTTGCCATGTGGCCGAGTGGGTCACGGCTCGAAAGCAAACCCCGGTCGCGGTTGCCGTCGGCGGTTCAGAGTCCACCGAAGAGGTCGAACTGGCCGAGGAACTGGCTAGTACGGCAGACCGCTACTCCGCGGTGGCAGTTTCGCTCACTGTCTTGGGCACGGGCCTGCTGATCGCTGCCAGTGTGGTGCGAGGTCTGGCGGCTCACCGAGTCCCGCTCGGCAATATGTACGAGTTCGGCGTAACCGGGACGGCTATTGCGTTGACGGTTTACCTGATCTTGGTTTGGCGCTCGCAGATCCAGTGGCTCGGCGGCTTGGTTCTTGGCGTCAGCCTGTTCGTGTTGGGCCTGTCGTTGTCCACGTATGTGCCGCCGGCGCCGCTCGTGCCCGCGTTGAACACTTTCTGGAAGTACATCCACGTTTCGTCGATCATGGTGGCGGCCGGCATGTTCATGGTCGGCGCAGCCGCAAGCGCGCTGTACCTGATCAAGGTTCGCGCCGAGGAGCGCGGCACGGTCGGAGCAGTGTTGTCGCGGTTCCCGTCCTCAGCCAAGATGGACCGCCTCGCGTTCCAAGTCAACGCGATCGGTTTCCCACTGTGGACTTTCGGCACGTTGATTTCCGGGCCGATTTGGGCTCATTACGCGTGGGGCCGCTACTGGGGCTGGGACCCCAAGGAAGTCTGGGCCCTGATCACCTGGATCGTCTACGCCGGCTACCTGCACGCGCGCGTTACCGCGGGCTGGAAGGGCCGCCGCGCCGCAATTGTCGCCCTCGTCGGCTTCGCCACCTTCATCTTCAGTTATTACATCGTGAACCTGATGGCCTCGGAGTTCGGCATCTTCAGCCAGCACACCTACGCCAAGTAGCTTTCGAGGTTCGTGGGCCTGCCGGACGTTGACAGGTCGCACAACACGCAGAAATGGCTGAGCAGCATCTTCGCGATGCTGCTCAGCCATTTCTGTTTTTGCGTTCTCGGTCAGGTCGGATTCTTGAGGTGGGCCTTGAACTCACGTTTGAGGATCGTTACGAGTTCCTCGATTTGGTCTTTGCCGAGCCAGTCAGATGCCTTCGGGTCGCTCATGGAACTGAACTCGCTCACGGGGATGCGCTCGACCTTGGCGCCCTTGGCGCTGTGGAATTGCAAGCCGTCGTTCGGGAACGCCTCAAGGTTCTTTCCGCTGCGCCCAGCCGAGATGTAGAACCGCGGCCAGTCCTCGTCCGACTGCGTCATCAGGAAAATGCCTTGGCCTCTTCCTTGGGTACGCCGGACGCGGGCGATTCCCGAACTGACGATGTCGGCTGCAGCCGCCGCGACCGTGTTGGGCGTGTTGTCGGTATTGGGCTGGGTCAGGCGAGCGAACAGCTGCTCGATGAGCTTTTGGGCGTTCTCGTTGGGTTGATGCTGGAGGTCGGTCGGCGAATAGCCGGACTCCTTCTTTGGTGCTTTACGTTCCTTGTGCCACCACTGCCACCACCTGACTCTCTTCAACGTGCCCGAACGATCTCTGTGCCAGGTGGAGTTGGCAACCCGGTAGCGCAGCGATTCGACCCGACGGGGGTTTTCAGTATGAACGTCCGAAATCAGGTTCCTTTGTTCGACTTGATCGTTTTCGTCACGGATCGACACGCGAAAGCAGCTATTCGATCCGTCTACTGGCCGCGGCTCCTCCCAGATGATTCCACGATCGTTCTTGTCGTCCCTATATAGGAAATGCACGCCGGGCGGGATCAACTTGAATCTCCGTCGTTCGGGTTCGCTGCGCTTAGACTCCGCGTCCGCGCCGCGATTTTCCACCTTTTCGCTCCTCCTTGTGGTGTTGGAGTCCTCTTGCGTTGTCGCCACATCTACGTCGTAAAGCACTTCATCTGTGTTGTTGACAAAGACGACACCGCGGTAGTTATCGTCAGGCGGTGCTTGGTCACCCTCAATTGCGGACGCCACTGCCCAAGCGACGACCTTGCCAGCGGCATCTTTCCGCTCCTTGCGGTCCTGCTTCTTGGCTAGATATACCGCGTAAATTAGAGAGGCTGCTGCTACAAAGCCAGCGCACACGTTTGCGATGCTGACTGCTTTCTGTAAGTCCATGACTAGTTCGCTCCCAACTCTTGGGGGATTCCGGGTGCCGGGTGTTGTTCGACCAGCCTCTTCACTTCGGCGCGGTAGTCGTCCTTGCGCAACTGCTGGGCCGAGTAGTGAGTCAGTTTCGCCACTCGATATTGCGAGCCAAATCGATCTCGTACGACCTTCTCTGCATCGTTTCCGATTGCGATCAGGAGCGGGTCCCGCGCACCGAGGACCGTCAGCTCGGCAGAGATCTGATCAGCCATCAACTGATCGAGCGACTCTCGTTCTGTGGCCCCAAGCGAATCGAGATGGCCCTTGAGTTCGGCGGCCGTCTTTGTCGCCATGCCTTTGTAGAAGTCGGTCATATAGGCGCCCCACAGCCAGGTGTCCTCGACCGCTTCGGCGAGCATGTAATCGCGGGCTCCGGAGTGGAACATATGCCACTCAGGTAGCGCGTCGGCGCGCTCGGCGCCACCGTCATTTAGCGCGATAAATACCGCGTCGGCGTGGATAACGTCGCCTAAGAAGCCGTAGTGGAGGATGGAAGTATCCCTCGACCACGAAGTGTTTTCCTTGCCCTCTCGCGAGGCCCATACGGCCCAGCTGGAAGTCTGCGCGACGCGTAGATTTGCCGTGGGTGTGCCGGTCGAGTTGAGTATTGGCATCTGCGTGAGCTGGTCAAAAGCTGCCTTGGAGACTTTCATGCGGGCCAGATTATTTATCGAGTTCGGCGGGCGGGCGGCCATTTGGCGTTGGCGGACAAGTTCGGACAAACTCGGACAACTTCGGACTGTCCGGACCACTGCATTGCAGGCCGCGGGACCGGCCGTCAACGCACAGAACGGATCTGCTGCCCGTCGAGTTGTGCTTCGTATTCGCGGGCTGACTCCATGATTTCCGCATCAGTCACGAAGCTGTCCCACTCCCTCAGGTGCGGGCGTCGACTGATTCAAATACCACCAGATTGCGACCACCCTGGGCGAAAAGGCAGCGGCCTATGGCTCTCAAGTTCGCCAGATGGAATCTTCAAGCGTTCCAGTTGTCACCACAGCCACGCTTTGCTCACGTTGCCGACATCGCGATCCTGGCTATGAAGTCGTTACCCCAGTCGACTGCGGAGTCTACGTCTGCCAGGACGGTCAGGTCTCGCGCTGCCGCCGCGTACAGCGCATCCCACTCAACATCGGGCACGATCGTAGGTGGCCACGACTGCTGCTTGCGGTAATTGAATAGTCGCTCACAAGTGAGTCGAACCTGGGCAAGGTCGAGCTGCTCGCCCTTATCCAAGAGTTGCAGGTCGACCAGGTCGCGGGCGCGGTCGCTGCTCGGCGCGGACGCGGCGTGAAGTTTCTGAGCGATCTGGTGGTCGGCTCGCATCACCGGGACGGCGCGCGGCACCGGAAGCCCTACTTCGGTGAACAGCTCGACGAGGTCTGGGGCCAATCGCAACTCGGCCCCAGCTGCATCGTCGACCTCGTTGTGCCCGAGCTCGAACGTGACGGTTCGCCACGGGCGGCTCTGGTAGTCCAACTTCACGTCGAACGGCCTCATGACGTAAGCGCTTGGAACTGCGGAGGGGCGCGGAGCTCTTCTTTGGACCAGGCGACCCGCGAATCCTCCCCAGCCGACTCGCAGGGCTGCCTCGAAATTGTCGCAGAACTCATCGATTGGCTTGATTCGAGCGGCGTCTACGTCACGGGTGAACCTACTTTCGGCACGCCCGTAACGCAGGGCCATCGCCATGCCGCCCTTGATCGCGCCTTCGGGCAGCATCTGGCTAACGACGACCATCGCCATCGTGATCTGCCGCTGAAGCGCTAATCCATCGTCCGGCTCAAGATTTCTAATCCGCTGCTCCAGCGACTTTAGGTTCGGCGGCGGAGTCGGGTAGGCCATCAGGCGGTCCTCGCTTGCGAGCCGACAGCAGGGCGGCGAAGCTCCCGCAGGACCTTCGCGTGTTCGGCGCGGGTCAATAGGCCCTCCCTGCGTGCCTCTCTAGCGGCATCCAATAGTCGGCTCCGTTCAATCTGGCCGCGACAATCGAGGATCGCCTCGGCCACCGTCATCGCCAGCAGGCCCTGGTATCGAGTGAGCGCAGGCAGTTCCCCTGCTTGCACGGTGAGTTCCATGAACCCAGGGAGCTTTGCTCGCGTCCTTTTCGGGGAAACCACCCAAACGCGTCGCGGATTGACGTCCGCTAGGCCGAATAGTGCAAGCACTGAGTGGCCTCGCAGATACGAGCCCTCGCCAGCACGCAGTAGAGCCTCGGCGAACTGATCAAACGCCGAAGCGGGCGCATCCGGCACGCGGTAGATCCCGTAAGCAACGTTGATCAGCGCACCGCGGCCGGCAAGTTTGCGCAATTCGACTGCCGGAACGCCGAATTCCACTGCCTGCTTGGTGGTGATGAAGCCGTACTCTCCCAGCGCAATCTCGCGCACTAGGTCTCGATACTTCACCTCGGCGCCCATGGCACAACCGTACCAAAAGCGGTACGGTTGTGCCAGAGGTTGAATCTGGGTTCCGCCGTTCGGACGGAGGCCGCGCTGAACGCACGCGGGCCACTGGTCGACCCTCGCCTTTCGACCAATTCCCACCGAGTCGAGCGCACTTGGTAAATCGGGAGATCGGCGAGCAACCCCCGTCACCGCACCAATCCTCAAAGCCCGCGCAGGAAATCGGGGTCGTCGTCGGGGCCGGTCGGGCGTGGTCGCGACTGGCGGTTCTGGCCGCTTGGCCGGTCCTTGAGCGTGCCAAAGAACATCCAAAGCAAGGCGCCGACGTAAGGCAGCAGGACAATCACTACCGCCCACGCGACCTTCGGCAGATAACGGACGCGGTCTTTCGGCGTGGCCAACACGTCGAAGAGCGCATAGACCAACAGCACAACCGCGGCCATGAGGAGTAGTGCCTTGCCCATGGGCAGAGCCTACTGGTCGGCCGATAGAGTGCGAGTCATGATCAAGTACACGATCGCGCGTTTGGGAGTGTTCCTTGCGACGTGGGTAGTCCTTTTGGGCCTGGTCAACCTGTTCGTTAAAGACGGCGGTGCGATCCTCAACGCCGGCGTGCTGCTGGTGGCCGTGCTGGTTTCGTCGGTGATTTCGCTGTTTGCACTGTCGAAGATGCGAAATCAGGTGGCTGAAAAACTCGCCCACCGGGCCTCGGCAATCAACGACCGGATCGAAGAGTCCCGTCGCGCCGAAGACGTCGACTAACTTCTAAATCCCGCCGAGGATCAAAGGGCGCCGAGCGCAAGTCCCACGCCAAGGCCGACGGCGTAAAGCAGTTCGGCGATCCCGGTGTCCTTCAGGACGGCGATGAGCGCCGGTCCGGTAGCACCGGAACGAACAACCGCAGCGGCCTTCAGTGCCGGCACCAGGCCGACTAGGGCCAGCAGTGTCCACGGTGTCAACGTCACCGTCCACGCAATCACCAGGACGAAAGCGACTAGGTTCAACGCAATAAAAAACCTTCGGGTGGAGCGGTCGCCAAGTAGCACCGCCAGCGTCTGTTTGCCCGACTCGGTATCGGTGGCGATATCGCGCAGATTGTTGGCCACCAAGATCGCGCAGGCGAGCGCACCGATGCCGATTCCGCCCGCCACGCTGGCCGAGTTGATCGTGCCCAACTGAACAAACGTGGTTCCCATGACCGCCACGAGACCGAAGAAAACAAATACGCTCACCTCGCCGAGCGCGCGGTAGCCGTACGGGTTCGCGCCGCCGGTGTATCCCCAAGCTGCCGCGATCGCGGCCGCACCGATCAGTAGCAGCCACCACGACGAGGTCGCCGCGAGGATGAACCCGAACACCGCGCCGAGGCCGAGGAACCCAAAAGCTGCCGCTTTGACCTTCGCGGGGGCGACCAGACCGGAGCCGACGAGTCGAAGTGGCCCCACCCGGTCAGCGTCTGTTCCCTTGACACCGTCGGAGTAGTCGTTCGCGTAGTTCACGCCAATTTGCAGGGCCAACGAGACGCCCAACGCCAGCAGAGCCTTGAGCCAGACCGTGCCGTCGTCGAAGGCCGCTGCACCCGTGCCGACGGCAACAGGAGCGATAGCGGCGGGGAGGGTTCGGGGGCGCGCGCCCTCAACCCAAAGACGAAATCCGGTCGGCGTAGTCACCGAGCGAGTCTAGGACTTCTACAGTGGTCGGGTGACTGTCGGTCTGCATCCGGTTGCCGGAACTGCGCGTGAGGTGCTCGCCCAACTGCAAATTTGGGTGCTTGACGGCGGCGCACCAATCGAACTGCACACCTCCGGCAGTACTGGCACGCCGAAGCTGATTCGACTGCCCCATGCGGCGATGGTCGCTTCGGCCAAAGCCGCAATCGATCGGCTCGGCGGACCGGGGCAGTGGCTGTCGGCGCTGCCGGTCACCGGCGTAGGCGGTTTGCAGGTGCTGGTGCGGTCGGTGCTCGCTGGACAGGAACCAGTTTTCTTGGCCGAATACGACGACTTGGCTGCGGCGATCGATGCAATGGGCGCCGGCCGTAAATACGCCTCGTTCGTGCCCACTCAATTGTTTCGCCTCCTGCGAGATGGCCAGGCCGATCAGTTGGCTCGCCTCGACGCAGTTTTGATCGGCGGGGCGGCTACCTCCCAAGCAGTCCTCGACCAGGCCAAAGCCGCCGGCGTAAACCTAGTTCGGACCTATGGCATGACCGAGACCTGTGGCGGTTGCGTCTACGACGGAGTGCCGCTCGATGGGCTAAAGATGCGCATCGACCCAGACGGGCGGATTGCCCTGTCCGGCCCGATGGTGCTGTCGGGTGCGGATCCGTGGCTAGTCACCAGCGACCTTGGCGAGATTGTCGAAGGCCGGTTGCGAGTCCTTGGCCGTGCCGATCAGGTGGCAGTCAGCGGGGGAGTGAACGTGCCGCTGGCCGGCGTGGAGTCGGTGCTGCGAGAACTGCCCGGGATTGACGACGTGGCCGTAGTGGCTCAGCCCGATCCGGAGTGGGGTCAAAAGGTCGTCGCGTTCGTCGTCGGCGAATTGGATCGAGAGCGTGCCGGGGCCGCTATCGTCGCCGCCGGCCACCCGGCGACGTGGACGCCGCGCGAAGTGCACTGCCTCGACGCCCTGCCGCTGTTGGCGAATGGCAAGCCAGATCGCCTGAAACTGACCAGCATTTTTCCAAGTTGACCAACTAGGCCGACCAACTAAGTCTGGTCAGTGCGTCCGGTTCCGCCTAGATTGATATTTGTGATGGTTGGACCAGTTGCGGATGACCCAAGTTCCGGCCCGGAGGCCCTAGTTTTTGGGGGTTTCGAGGTCGAACTAACCGAGGACTTCTTTTTGCCGCTTCCCGAAACTGAACTCCAGGCTTGGGAAGGCGGTCCGGAAGGATCCTGAGACTCGACACTGCCCTGTGCGCGAACGGTACCCCCGACCCAGGGCATGCTGAACGCGGTCTCACCTAGGCTGAATGTTGGAAAGCGGTCGCAACCGGGATACTTTCGTGCCGTGGAGTTTCTCACCTACTCGATCCCGATGCGCACCCGATTTCGTGGACTCGAAAACCGTCAAGGGATGCTGGCGCGCGGCGAGGCCGGTTGGGCCGAGTTCAGCCCGTTCCCTGAGTACGACCATCTAGCTTCGCTGCCGTGGCTCCAAGCGGCAATGGAAGCGGCCTGCAAGCCCTACCCCGAACCATTGCGACAAAGCGTGCCAGTCAACGGAATCGTGCCGGCCGTCGGCGGCGGCGAAAACGCGGCCCGATTGGCCGTCGAAAGCGACTGTCAGACCATCAAACTCAAGGTCGCCGAACCCGGTGAGGGGCTCGAGCGCGACATCGAACGAGTCGCCGCGATTCGAGACGCCTTGCCGACCGCAAAAATCCGGATCGACGCCAACGGAGCCTGGAACGTCAAGGACGCGATCAAGGCGATAAAGAAGCTAGACCAAGTCGCCGGCGGCCTCGAATACGTTGAACAGCCCTGCGAGACAGTCGAAAGCCTGCGCGAAGTGCGCCGCAAAGTGAACGTGCCAATCGCCGCCGATGAGTCGATCCGCCGGGCCGCCGACCCGTTTCGAGTCCGTGATTTAGAAGCCGCTGACATTGCGGTTCTCAAAGTGCAGCCACTTGGCGGCGTGCGGGCCTGTTTGCGAATCGCCGAACAGATTGGCATGCCGGTCACAGTCTCCAGTGCCGTTGAAACGTCCATCGGTTTGGCCGCCAGTGTCGCCCTGGCTGCGGCTCTGCCAGAATTGCCCTACGCCTGCGGGATCGGGACGGCACACTTGCTGACCGCCGATGTCGTGGCGGAACCACTAAAGCCCGTGGGGGGATGCCTGATGGTTACTAGGCCTGAGCTTGACGAACTGGCGTACGCCCGGGTCGCCGCTTCCCTCGAGGTTGATGAGCGGTGGCAGGCCCGATTGGCGCACGTTAGGGAGAGTTTGTGAACGAAGAGAACGCTGTTGGTATCGCCCGACGGCTCGTAATGGCGCTGCTGGCAAACGAAGTCACCGACGCCGTGCTTTCACCTGGTTCGCGTTCGGGCCCGTTAGCTTTGGCGCTTCATGCAGCCGACGAGCAAGGGCTCATCCGGCTACACGTGCGAGTCGATGAGCGCGAAGCCGCCTTCCTCGCACTTGGCCTAGCGAAATCTTCGGGGCGAGTCGTTCCGGTAGTCACCACCTCTGGAACTGCGGTGGCGAACCTTCACCCGGCAATGCTTGAGGCCCTGCATTCTCATCTGCCGTTGCTGGCAGTCACCGCAGATCGGCCAGAGCGACTTCGGGGCACCGGCGCAAACCAGACGACCATCCAGCCGGGAATTTTCGGCGGGGTTGAGTTCACCGACCGGATCAGTTCGCTAACTGGCTTAGTCAGGAACGGGGGACCGGTCCACCTCAACCTCGAACTCGACGAGCCGCTGATAGAGCCAGTCAGTTGGGACTTCCCGCAGAACTCGTGGTCGATGATGCCGCAGCAGACGCACTTGTCTGAAGCCGTCTCAACGAAACTTCGGACGGTCGTTATTGCCGGTGACGGTGCCGACCCGACAGTTGGTCGGATCGCCGAAAGAGCCGGTTGGCCAGTGATCGCCGAACCATCATCGGGGCTCCGGTCCGCCGCCACTGCGGTGGCTTGTGGACAGATTGTGGCCGACGGGCCGCTCGCCGACCGGATCGAGCAGATCGTCAGCACCGGTCATGCGACACTCGCGCGGCCCGTGCTTCGCCAGTTGGCCAGAACCGACGTGCCGATCATCCACATCGGCGATCGGGCGACCTTTCCGGCCGTGGCGGGCCCGAACGTCAAATTCGTTCCGGCGGTTACGGCGGTTGGTCGCGGTGACGAGAACTGGCTGCGGTCTTGGATCGAGAGCGGTGACCGGTTCGCCTCGGCTTTGCTCGCGGCCGAACCGCTAACGGTGGCCCGAGCAGTCTGGGACGCGGCCGGCGACGGACTACTCGTGATGGGATCGTCCAATCCCATCCGTGACTTGAATTTGGTTGCCCCCGTTCGGCTCGCCGGCCCGCGGGTGCTGGCCAATCGTGGGCTGGCCGGAATCGACGGCACAGTTTCGACCGCGATCGGCGCCGCCTTGACCTTCTGGGGCCGGTCAATCGCCCTGATGGGTGACCTGACTTTCCTGCATGGCGCAAACGGACTGTTGATCGGTCCGGCCGAACCGCGACCAGACCTGACCATCGTGGTGCTCAACGACGACGGCGGCGGAATCTTCCACACGCTCGAACAGGGTGGCCCCGAATACGGCCATGCGTTCGAGCGAATTTTCGGTACGCCGACCGGCACCTCGATCGAGTCGTTGTGCGCGGCACACGGGATCACCCACCATCAGGTCACCGCGCCCGAACTGGCCCAAGTGCTCGAAAAGCGCCCGAGTCAGATCGAAGTTGTCGAGGTGAAAGTTTCGCGGGCCGGACGCCGCGCTCTCCAATCGGTTGTTTCCGGTCTAGGCGCGGTCTAAGTTTGGCTCAGCGCCTCACCTGCCACGCGGGCTTACGTCCCTTCCCGCCAGTGGTCCACCGGTTTAGGCGCGACAGCTAAGGAGACCAAAAATGACTGCCACAGTCGAGTCCAAAAAGTCGCCTGCTCAGGCGACCGAAGCAAGCGATTTCGCCACCTTCGAGTCGGTGAACCCGGCCACTGGTGAGGTCGTTGGCACGTTCCCCATCGACGGTCAAGCCGAAGTTGAAGCGGCCGTCGCTGCCGCGCGCGAAGCGAGCCGGTGGTGGCAGGAGATCGGTTTCGCTGGCCGAAAGCAGTACCTACTCAAGTGGCGCACCCTGCTCACTCGCCGACTCCACGAGGTCGCCGACCTGATCCACCGTGAAGGCGGCAAACCGCACGGCGACGCCCTGTTAGAGGCCGGGCTGGCGATCGACCACATTGCTTGGGCCGCGAAGAACGCCGAAAAGGTCCTCGGCCGCCACAAGGTTTCGTCGGGCCTACTGATGACCAACCAGGCCGCCTACGTCGAATACAAGCCGCTCGGTGTTGTCGGCGTAATCGGACCGTGGAACTATCCGATCTTCACCCCGATGGGCTCGATCGCCTACTCGCTGGCGGCAGGCAACACGGTCGTGTTCAAGCCGAGCGAATACACCCCGGCCGTGGGCAAACTGCTGGTTGAAACGTTCGCCGAAGCGGTCCACGGGCGCACCGTGCTCAATCTGATCACCGGCATGGGCGAGACCGGAAGTTTCCTGTGCACCGCCGGCGTCAACAAACTCGCATTCACCGGCTCGACCGCCACCGGCAAGCGAGTGATGGCCGCCTGCGCCGAAACGCTCACCCCAGTCGTGATCGAGGCCGGCGGCAAGGATTCGCTGATCGTTGACCAAGATGCCGACCTCAAGGCGGCCGCCGAGGCGGCCCTTTGGTGCGGCATGTCCAACGCGGGCCAAACCTGCATCGGCACCGAGCGGGTCTACGTCCACGAGAAGGTGTTCCACCCGTTCGTGGCTGAACTGCTTGAGCAGGCCAAGACGATTCGTCCCGGTTACGACGACGGCGGCTCTTACGGGCCGGCGACCATGCCAAAGCAACTCGAAGTGATTCGCAGCCACATTGACGATGCGGTCGCCAAGGGCGCGGCCGTGGTGCTCGGCGGACCGGGCGCGGTCGGTGAGCGGTTCGTCGAGCCCACGATCATGACGAACGTTCCCGAGGACTCCCTGGCGGTTCAAGAGGAGACCTTCGGGCCGACGCTGGTGGTCAACCCAGTCAAGAACATGGACGAGGCAGTTCGGTTGACGAACGCGACCAAATACGGACTTGCCGGCGCGGTGTTCGGCAAAAAGAACGCGATGGACGTCGCGTCAAAGGTTCGCTCGGGAATGACTTCGGTCAACTCGGTCATCGCTTTCGCCGCGATTCCGGGACTTCCTTTTGGTGGCGTCGGCGACTCGGGCTTTGGCCGGATTCACGGCGCCGACGGTTTGCGGGAGTTCACTTATCCCAAGGCGATCACGAAGCAGCGGATCAAGCCGCCACTGCTGTTGACGACTTTCTCGCGCAGTTCAGTCGACGAAAGCCGGTTTGCCCAGCTGCTGTCAGTTCTGCACGATACGGCCGGATCTCTTCCTCGGCGCAAGTAACCTAGTAGTTCAACCACGACCGAAAGTAACCCCAGTTGATGAACTACTCGCGCTACGTCGCCCTAGGTGACTCCTTCACCGAGGGTGTTGGCGATCCCGATCCAAACCTGCCAAACGGGGTGCGCGGCTGGGCCGACAGATTCGCCGAGGGGCTCGATCGTGCCCAAGGCGGCGGACTGGCATACGCAAACTTGGCGATCCGAGGACGCAAACTGCGCCAGATCGTGGCCGAGCAGGTTGAGCGGGCCGTCGAACTCGAACCGGATCTAGTGTCGATCTACGCCGGCGCGAACGACATCATGCGTCCGGCCGTTGACCTGGACGCGCTGATGGGTAAGTACGACAAGGCGATCGCCGAGTTGAGTGCCACTGGCGCGAAAGTCATTATGTTCACCGCTTTTGACCCAAGCCACGCCAAGACGTACGCAGCAGTTCGAGGACGGTTCGCCCTCTATTGCGAGTACGTGCGAGAAATCGCCGAAAAGCACGATGCGACTTTGGTCGACTACTGGCGTCTGCGTGAGTTTCGGGACACCCGGATGTGGGACATCGACCGGATGCACATGTCGGCGGCCGGGCATCAGTTGATGGCCATCAACGTGTTGGAGAAGCTGGGCATCGAGCACGATTTGGAACCACTTGATGTCGTCTATCCGCCGCACCTAAACGGTCGCGAACAGCTTGCGGCCAACCTGCACTGGGCGAAGATTTACCTCGGTCCGTGGATTAAACGCCGGGTCACTGGAAAGTCCAGCGGTGACGGCCTAGACCCTCGGTGGGGCGACCTGAAGCCAGTTAGCGATCTGGCGACCTACAAGGCCGAGTAACTGCCTAGCGCAGCAGTTTCTTCGACTTCGGCCGCTAGATGAGGGCTTCGCGCAGCGGAATCAGTTTTGCGTCCGATTCGGCCAGTTCATCGGCCGGATCGGAATCGGCGACGATTCCGCAACCGGCGAACATCTTGGCTGACCTGCCGCCTGGATCCAGTTGAGCCGAGCGCAGGCCGATGCCCCACTCGCCGTCGCCGGAGGCACTGATCCAACCAACCGGACCGGCATAGCGCCCACGTTCGAGGTTTTCGATCTCGGCAATCAACCCGACGGCCTCGGCGGTCGGCGTCCCGCCTACCGCCGCCGACGGGTGCAATGAGGCAACCAAAGCCAGCGCGTCTGCGTCATCGCGCAGCACGCCGGTGACGTCGGTCGCCAAGTGCATCACATTCGGCAAATGCAGCACGAACGGTGACTCGGGCACATTCATCGCTTTGCAGTGCGGCGCCAGCGCGTCAGCGACTGAACGGACCGCGTACTCGTGCTCCTCCAGATCCTTACTGGAGCGTGCCAGTGAGGCGGCCAACGCAAGGTCGCGGTCGTCATCGCCGGTGCGGCGGATTGTGCCGGCCAAAACTCGCGAAGTGATGAGCCCGCCGTCGAGGCGAACCAGCATTTCAGGGGTGGAGCCGAAGAATCCGTCGACGTGGAACGTCCAGCAGCTCGGGTAATTTTTGGCGAGGCGCGCTAGCGGTGAACGAATATCGAGCGGTTCACCAAAGCGGGCTTCCACTTTTCGAGCCAAAACGACCTTGTCTAGGTCGCCGTGCTGGATCCGAGAAATCGCCTTGTCGACCGTTTGCGCCCATTCATTTCGCTCATCGAGTGGATCGGTGAAGGTCGTTTCGAGGGGGTCAACCCCTTCGGTGTGACTAAGCGCAGGGGTGGTTTCGAGCGCGCGTCCAATCGTGGTGACCCAACTGTGGCCATCTCGGCGGCCGACGATGATCTCGGGGACCACCAGCCTGGAGCCGGGTTCACCGGCGAAGGTGAAGGTGCCAAAAGCTACGAGTCCGCTGCCAGGAATCTCGATCTCATCGCGAACCACCGCGCCGGCAACCAACGCGTCCCACCAGCGGTCGGCGTCAGTGAAACGACTTGGTCCTTCGGGCTCAAAACTCGCTGCCTGACCCCAGCCGATGATTCCGTCGCCACCGTGCACCCAGGCGAGGGCATCTGCGGCGGCCGGAAGCAACTCGATGAGGTCGCCTGGGTCACCAACTTCACGGGACCGAACGACAAGCGGTTCGATCCGCCCATCCGGCGCCAGCGTGCTCACGAGAATCCACCCTACTCTCGCGAACGCAAAGGCCCAGCTGGGTGTCAGCGAATCCGACTTCCTGCCCGGTTGAGTCGCCGTGAGAAGGTGGGCGGGTGAGCCGAGCAGGGTTGGACAAGGATCCAAGTGACGTGGCGCGGATGTTTGACACCGTCGCCGAAAAGTACGACGTGACCAACGACGTGCTTTCGATGGGCCAAGATCGACGTTGGCGAAAGCGAGTGGTCAACGCGATCGACCCGAGGCGGAGCGAACGCATTCTCGATCTTGCTGCCGGGACCGGCACTTCGAGCCTGCCCTTTGCTGAAGCTGGCGCTTTCGTCG